>CAYVFT010000087.1:0-16473 GCA_964450225.1 uncultured Crenothrix sp.
AAATAAAAGGTTAAGTGATTCGATTGTTGATTAGATGAGTGCATAGAAGCTGTTTCTCCGCTGGGCTTGTATGAATATTAATTCAGATATCACCGTTTAGTTTTGGCCAATGATGGTGAAATTTTTCTTGCTATCCCATCATTTTCGGTTCGGCTAACCGCGCCGTCGTCCCATCCACCGCCGAAGGCTCGGTAAAGCGACACGATTGAGACACACATTGCGGTATCGGCCTTGACTCGCTCGTCACCGGCAGTCAATGTATTGTGCCTGGCATCAAGCAGGGATAAGTAATTTTTAACGCCCCACTCTTATAGGGCATCAGTATACTGGTAGGCTTTTTGAGCGGACTTTTCGGCATCCGAAAGCTGCTTTTTTCCTCCTTGGACGTGGTATGTGCTACAAAGGCATTTTCAACATCTTCAAGCGCCAGCAGAAAGGTTTTTTCGTAGTTCAATGCCGCTTGGTCCAGCCTTGCGTCCACTGCTGCACATAAATCTTTTCATCCTGCACACCGATGAGATCGGCTTTTTTCAACATCTTTTACGCGCAGAATTTGTTGCCGCGCCGAATCGACCATGTCTTTGAGTTCAGCGTAACTAAAGCCTTCCCCGGAGAAGGCATACCAGTGTTAATGGTTAACTTATAGAAAAGCCACTGTGCAAAGAATGTCCATCTGAGCTTTTTTGCTTAGGGCAGGGTGTAGTAAACGGCGCTGAGGGTTAAGTTATGCCTATTTGTTTGCTCTCAAAAAAACTTCCATTTGATGTCCTTTCATAAGAAGCTTGGCCGGTAAATTTAATAATTCTGTAAATATTTTTACTATTCGATATAAGATAAGCGGAAGCTCGCCTTTCTCACAAAAACTTACGGAATGAGTTATAATTTTTACCACACTAAAACCAGTTCGAGAGGCCAGTATATTGAGTGACTTTGGAGTGAAAAAGCTAATATGACCACCATGTTTTTTCATATCAAAAAAGTCCCATTTACTTTTTTGTATTTGTCGAGTCCAGCTTTCTGTATTTCCTGTGCCAACAAGAAGAACACCATTGGGTCGTAAAATGCGAGCGCATTCTTTTAATAAAGCAATGGGATCAGAAACATGCTCAATGACTTCATGTAGTGTTATCGCGTCAAAGGAGTTGCTGTCAAAAGCAATATCATTTAAAACCCCTAAATGAAGTTTCAAACCTCTTTTTATTCCATCGTTGACCGCTTTTTCTGAAGGATCAGCACCCTCGGCTTGAAGCCCTAAGCTGTTAGCAATAAATACAAACGATCCATTCGAGCAACCCACATCCAAAATTCGAATATCTAAATTATCTTTCGATAATATTTTTGCTATATGATGAATATCATTCTTTCTACGCTTTAACAAGCGAGCAAAATCCTTCTTGGATGGCCAAGTCCCTTCTTCACTATTCCATTCTTGATTCGATTTTTCATAATAGTCCTTGCTGCAAGAACTAACCAGCTGCCCACATGATGGACATTTTTTTAATTCTCCTTCGGCAACAATAAGTTTGGAGGGTTGTAACTTCGAATTACATCCATTAGGACAAGTTTTTAATAAGTTTTCCATATGTTTAATTGTTAAGAATATTATAAGATGTTCCTGTTTAATGAAACCATTTCAGCCAAGGGCTAAGTGCCAAGATGTAGTTCCAACGAGTGCATTTAGCCCGTTAACTGATTAACAATTCACATTATTATCAACTTCGCATAATGTATATTATGTTAAATTATGTTATATTTGCCTGCTTATCAATATATTTATAAATTTATGCCTTTAGCTTTTAGTTCGTAAAAATGATTCAAACATCAACAATGACCAAATTGGTGAACTATAATCACGTAATCCACTTTGATGCTGCTTGACCATGAGTTCTAAAAATGAATAATTAAATAATCCGCACTGTGTCATGTTTTCTCCTAGCAGAGCTTCACGCACCTTATCTTTTAATGGACCTTTAAACCAGGCATCCAGCGGTACAGAGAAACCCATTTTAGGCCGATACAAAATATCATCCGGCAAATAGCTCTCCAACGATTTTTTAAAGATATATTTGCCTTCGCGACCTCTGAGTTTCATTTCAGGCTGCAGTCCGGCCATCCATTCCACCAGTTTATGATCCAGTAACGGGACTCTCACTTCTAAAGCATGAGCCATACTGGCTCTGTCTACCTTGGTCAAAATATCGCCCGGCAAGTAGGTTTTTATATCCAGATATTGAACCAGCGATAATGGACTTTCTGTCGGTGCGTTATCGACATGTTTTTTGAACACGTCTACCGCTTGATAGCCTTGTAAATCGCGCTTTAATTGTTCGCTGAACAGCTTGCTCCGTAATTCATTGGATTGAACCGAAACACTGTGAAAATAACCTTCTATAGAATCTCTGGCAATGGATTGAAAGGTTGATTTTGCTCTGAATATTTTCGGCGCCCAATCCGCTTTAGGATAAAACTGCCCCAATAAACCAAAAACCGGTTTTCTAATGCTATCCGGCAACCATGAGCGCATTTGCTCTTCGTAGGTATGCCAACGATAACGCCGGTAACCTGCCAGATTTTCATCACCTCCATCGCCTGATAAAACGACTGTAACCTGTTCTTTAGCCAGTTCGCATACCCTATAAGTCGGCAATGCAGAGCTATCAGCATAGGGTTCATCGTAAAGCCCTGCCAATTGGTCAATCAAACTAAAATCATTTGGGTCAACTTGTTCAACACGATGCGCTGTGTGATAACGTTTCGCTACTTTTGCGGCAAAATGCGACTCATTAAATGCCGGATCGCCAAAAGAGATTGAGCAGGTATTAACGGGCTCACTTGATAAATCTGCCATCATGGCAACTACGGCACTTGAGTCCACACCGCCTGACAGAAATGCACCTAACGGTACATCGGCTACCATTCTTATTTTAACTGCTTCGCGGAGTCGCTCTATGAGTTCCTCACCCGTTGCCTGTTCATCTTGTGGGCTTCTGGGAGCGAATTTTACGTCCCAGTATTGCCGTGGTTGATAGCTATTACTGCCCCGCTTTATGGTCAAGCAATAACCCGGTTCCAATTTATAAACATTTTTATAAATTGTTTTAGGATCAGGTATGTAACCGAAACCGAAGTAATCTTCAATAGCAGTAGGATCCAAGGTTTTCGGCAATTCAGGATGTACTTTGAGAGATTTTAATTCTGAACCGAAAATAAACTGACCACTTGGCAGTTCCGTATAATAGAGCGGCTTAACTCCCAGGCGATCACGTGCAAGAAATAAAGTTTGCTGGTTTCTGTCCCATACGGCGAAAGCAAACATACCTCGCAACCTGTCTACACAAGACTCCCCCCATGCTTGCCAACCATATAAGATAACTTCTGTATCACAGTGAGTTTGGAAGGCAAACCCAAGCTCTTCAAGTTCTTTTCTTAATTCCAGGAAATTGTATATTTCTCCATTAAAGGTCAGAATGGCATTTTTATCACGACTGACCATCGGCTGCTGACCGCTGGTTAGGTCTATAATTGATAATCGGCGATGACCAAACCCTAGGCCGGCTTCGATATGTAGTCCACCTTCATCGGGTCCTCGGTGATATTGACTTTCATTCATCCGTGAAAGTAAATCCTGATTGATTTCCCGCTTCTCTCTTAAATCGAAGATGCCGACGATTCCACACATAGCTGTTATTCCTGTTTTAAATTTATTTTCATCGGTCCAAGCCATTGTTTATAAATAGAGATACAGTGGCATCTGGTAGAAGTTAAATCATCCCCAGCAAAGCCTGGGGCTTATTATTGTTAGCCCCTCAAAGGGGCAAATTCAGGATGCGAACCATCTCTTCATCAAAACTTATCGAATATTTGCAATTCCATTTTTTGTGACTCAAATTTTGGTACTTTAACATATCTGATTATCCAAATTATTGATCAAATCTCTGAGAATCCAGCTATCCTCCTTATAAGTCAACACGGATAAATTAAAAGCTGTTGTTCATTTTTAGGAGGTAATAGAGCCATCTTAACTCGTGTCACTTTTGCATTAAATTCAATAACCGGTTTGCGTTTTGCTCCCAACTGAACATTGCTGTGACGAAATCCCGATTATTGTTTGATATCATTTTCAGAGAGTTTTTATCTAAAAATTCTTCTAGATATTTGATAAAGACATCAACCTCATCACCCACTGATACATACAGGGTTTCGTCATAAGGGATGCCTTCCATTGCCGCTGAAGTAGCTATCACATATTTCCCCATTGCCATCGCTTCTAATACTTTATTTTGAACACCTCTGGCAATTCTTAATGGTGCAACCGCCAATTTAGCATAAGCAAGATAAGGTCGGACATCATCGACAGTACCAGTCACCACAACTGCATTGGTAGCTAAAGCTTCAACTTCTTTTGTTGGTTTAGAACCGACTATGTAAAATTTAACTGACGGATAATTTTTTGTGATACGTGGAAAAACGTCAGTAGCAAACCATTTCACTGCATCTACGTTTGCCCAATAATCCATCGCACCGGTAAAAACAATAACGTCCTCATTGGTTGGATAAGGTGAAACAAAGGTCTGTTCAGGTGAAAAAAAATCGGTGTCGACGCCGTTATTTATATGAGAAACTTTATCAATGATGTCCGGAGCCAATTTTTGAAATAATGCCGATTCCTGTTCCGAAACAAAAAAGCTTGCCTTAGCCTGTCCAACTATTTTTTTCTCATAATTGAATAAATATTTGGATTCCCGCCTATAAATCCATGCGCCTAAGCCTTTTTTACTGGCGGCATATTGTCGCCATTTGTCGGAATCAACATCAACAAAATCGACAATTATTTCAACGTCATGCGTATTATTAATATACTGTGCCATGACCGATGAAAATATCAGAACTTTTTTAATCGAGTATTTTTTTATTGTCTTGTTGACCCAATCCTGCATAGCCTGATTGTAATAATAGGGCAAACTTAGCGGTTCGCCTGTCAGTAATCCTTGCAGGCTTTTTATTTTAGACTGAAGAGGATTTAGATTTTGATAGCAGGTTTCCTCACAAACAGCGTCGAGTCGATCTCTATATTGCCAGTCATTTGGATCGTCAATAAAAGTACCCAAATGAACTTTATATTTTGATGTCAAATATTTTAAAAAATGATACGAACGTATCTTATCGCCTTTATTAGGAGGATAAGGGATTCGATGTGCGAGAAAAAGCAAATCTTGCATAACAGAAAAGAAGTATGGAAATGATGACTATTTAGGCAGGTTTATCAACCTTAGATAATTGGAACATTTAGCTTAAGTCTTTCGACAACCAAGGCCCCACCCATTGACTGATGGCTAATGGCAAGCGCTTCCAAGCCGCTATAAAGAATTGGTATTTAGGGTTGAGTGGATTAATATCTGGCATCGAAGCTGATTTAACCAAATAAAATTCATAAAACATCGGTTCAGGTGTAAAACCCCAATTTTTTTTAAAGCTGTATGAACCTGTACCTATTTTACTACGCCCGTAATCGAATACTTTTATGTCTTTTTCTACAGCACGGCGCATGACTTCCCAATACATGAAATCATTGCCTTTAAGCTCTCGTGCCAAAGCAGTTCCACCACCATAATAAGGTAATATTTCATCTTTAAAATAAAAACTCATTACACTGGCAATCAATTTACCCTTGTGTTCAACAGTTAACACTTCGCATTGATCAGCAAAAACGTCTTTAAGCGTCTGAAAATATTTTTTGGAGAATACCGGAGTGCCTAAATTTCTGACGCTCTCGGAATAAGCCTGATAGATTCTATCTATATTACTATCGATAACGCTGATTAGACCGGCATCAATCCCTTTTCTTACCATCGCCCGCTGCTTTCTTGGTATTGCGAGGAAATTCTTTTCTACATCAGAAGCCAATTCTTTTCTAAATGACACATAAAGTTCTTTGTATGGTCTTTCAGGTTTTTTTTGAACCCTGTTTCTCATTTCCAGACAATCTACGCCTAACTCTTCGGCCAAACGGCAGGCTTCCTTATCCAGCTCTAAATAGGATTGTTCATCGCTGGCCACAATACCACCGTAAACACAGGGTGCGATTGAAACCAGAGTATTACCAAAAAAAAAGCTGTTTATGTGCACTAAAGGCAAAATACCGGTTATATTTCCATCATTTTCGACATAGAGATAAAATGTTTTATGTCCAAAAGCTCGTTCAATGACTTCTTTCCAACCGGCCTGATGAAAAAATGTCGCATCAGAACTTGCTTGAACAAAGTTGTCCCAACGAGAATAATTAGCTTTATCAAGAGTTTTAATCATACTTCTAGCCTATTCGTTAATCTGGAACACATTTTCCATGGTATCCCATTTAAAATCAGTCAACAGTCTTTTTATTCTATTTTCCATGCGATGGAGATTCAGATAATGACGGGTCCGGGTTTTTAAACTTAAGCCGTTTTGCCGAGGTTGTTCGGGGTCTATTTCCCAAGGATGGAAATAGAAAATGCCAGACTCGTTCTCTTGATTATTAACCCGATTAAAGGCCCATTTTGACAAGGCATATGGATAAAATCTAAAGAACCCCCCTCCCCCGCAAGGAAAATTCTTATCACCTAATCGAACTGTAGTGATAGGGATTTCTTTGAAATCCTGATTTTTGATTGGTTTATAGATAAATCTCGGGGCATTAGGCATCCCGTATAAATCATGTTTTACGGGATATATACTGGAGCTATATTTAAAGCCTTCTTCTTGCAGTACATTTAATGCCCAAAGATTACTTGCACCGATTGAATAGCTAGCTGCACGATAACCTTTTATTTCTTTGCCGCTTAACTCTTCCAGTATTTTTTTCGCTTTAGCAACATCATCACGGAACTGCTCAGGGGTCTGTTCGGTTACTCTGATGTGTTCATAGCCATGACAGGCCAGTTCATGACCCTCTGATACAATGCGTTTAATTAAATCGGGATAGCGTTCAGCTACCCAGCCTAAGGTAAAAAAGGTGGCTTTTATACTACTTTCATCCAATAGATCCAGTATTTTATTGGTATTCCTTTCGATTCTATGTGTTAACGTGTCCCATTGCTCTTTTAAGACATAAGGTTCAAATGCAGAAACCTGGAAATAATCCTCTACATCGACAGTCATGGCGTTTTTTATTTGCATGTTTAATTCAGATGTTCAAATCTTGTGAGTGTTTTTATGCATCAGCATAGAACATACTCCTATCATCAGGGATAGAGGTTTGTCTGATTTTGAGTTTTTTAAATAATCCGTATCACGAATGCCTCTGGCCCTTTTACGTATCATTCCAATACTAACTTTAGTCGCTTCGATTCGAGCGGAGGTAAATTGATGCTTAGCGTAATTGCAAATACCCGTTTAATGTTTTCTCAATGATTTAGCAAAAGACCTTCTATAGGTCATAGCGGGTTGTTCAACCAATTCACACCACTGTTGACTTACCGGCAAAACCGGTGCGTAAAATAGCTATCTTTATCGACAAAAGGGCAGTCTTCCAATCGTCATTCTTTTTTGTTTATAAATACTTGCGCTAGCTCCATCTCTATCAGACAGAGCTGACCAAAAGCCGGCACATCTCTAAACCGAAGAAGAACCTCATTTTAAAATAATGGCTTATATGTTCCATTGACTTACATTGGTAAATATTCCGAAAAAAGCTATTTTTAATGGTTCCCCTTATTAATAATTTTTGCATTCCACTACATTTTCAATTTTTCCATTGTTAGATAAATTTTCCCATAAATGCACCATCTGTACTGATAAGGGGTTTTAGGGCTCCTCGTTATATATAGAATCCATATCCAGCTGCAATAAGATAGCTTTACGCAACAATGCGCGTTCTTTGTTTATTGTTTGTTGTAAATTCACAACTATTTTTTCCAATGACAAAATGCGATCTTCTAATGAATTGTTGGCATCCATGAACATTGGTGCAGAAGGCAATACATCATGAAATTCATCAGTGACTATTGATGATTCTTCTTCAATATCTGTGATTACTTTCTGAACAGCGCTTAAAGTTATTACTTTCAATTCATCGAGATATCCAAACAATAGTACCCGGTCACATAATGTATTGATCCTTCGGGGAATTCCTTGAGAATAGCTGCAAATTTCATTAAAAACGTCATCTTCAAATTGTGGTGACTGATTCCATCCCGCCTTTTCTAAACGAAACAGAATGTAGTTTTTTGTTTCTTCTTCATTTAAGGGTTTTAATTGATAGGTCGCTACTATACGCTGCCTTAGCTGCTCCATTTCTGGCAAAAACAATTTCTCACCTAATTGCTGTTGACCTATCAGAAATGTCTGGAAAAGAGATTTTCCAGACATTTCAAAATTTGAGAGCATCCGTAGCTCTTCTAATGAATCTTTTGGGAGATTTTGAGCTTCATCAACAATCATTAACACTCTTTTACCTTCCATGGATTGATTGATAAAAAAACGTTCAATTCTGGTCAAAAGTGTTGATTTATCTTCACCCTCGTAAGAAAGTCCAAAAGTGGCCGATATTATTTTTAATAAGTCATCAGCTCCAACTTGAGACGAAACCATAATGCCTAAGGTGATGTTATCATTATTCAAGCTATTAACCAGCTCTTTAACCAACATGGTTTTACCTGTGCCAGGCTTACCAGTGACGACAACAAATCCTTCGCCTTGTGTTAATCCATAACGCATATAGGCTAAAGCCCGTTTATGTACTGCGCTATTAAAAAAAAACGCTGTATCGGCATTCAGCTGAAAAGGTTTTTTACTTAAATTATAAAAACCGTCATACATAAATTAAAATCTCATAAATAAACTAGCTGTTACCCGATTTTCTTGATAATCGTATGCTAAATTGTTTAACAATTGAGAGACACTAGAACTTCCATCTGACGATTGATTCACATGGTGAAATTCCAATACACCATTCAGTTTTCTGGTAATAGAATGGTTCACTCCTATTGAAACCGTATAATACTGTTGATTATTTATTGAACCTTGATTATCAGTCATTTGCCACTGGGGTCTTAAATAGGCGCTGGTTTGGCTGGCAAACCTCCAGTTCCATGTACCGCTTACGCCAATTAATTTTTGATTAGTATCGCTGATCTGATACTGGTAATCGTTAAAATAAGCATTCCCACTCAGGGTGCTTTTACCTGTATTGAAGGAAACCGAAAAATTCCAGTTTTTGGTAACTATCACTTCATCATTTAAATATGGATTATTGATTACGCGTGGATTTGGATCAGAATTGTTTAACAGGATATCTGCCTGATTCTGTGCAGGAAATATCTGGTTCTGGGCTAATATTTGTTGCGATGTGGTAGTGTTATTGTCATGAGTTAATGACCAAGTTGATCTTCTTGTTCGGTAGTTCAACGCCGTTTGCCAGTTATCACCGGAATTTCCTCCACCATTTACACCAGAAGAACCAGAATATTGTCCAAAATTCGTCCCTACAGCATTATTACTGTAAGTGGTTGTCCAGTTTAATCTCTGCATTGGGGAAATATAAACAGTGACAAAACTGTTGTTACCGGCTCCTGCGGTAATACTATAACGCTGGCTTGGTTGCCAGCGTCCGCCAAGTGTGTAGTAAAAACCGCTATTATTGTCATTCGCTATTGACTGATAATCATTGTTACTATAGCCTCCCTGAGCAAAAATACTAAATGTTTGATTAAAAGAAGTGCCAACCCTTCCATTTGCATTTTGAAAGCTTACATTTGGGCTATTAATTCTGTAATTTTGGTTATTATTAAATGATAAATTCCAATTAATGCGCTGGAAATAAGCCCCGCTGTTTAAGTATATAGTTTCTGCAACATCTACAGAGTCTGAAATTGTATTGAGAGACGAATTAAAAATATTGTTTAAATTGGTATTGAGTGGTGAATTCAAGTTATATATTGAAGACGAATTATCGCCAGTTACCACGGTATTAAAGTTAAGTCGAGCAGTCCCGTTAGCATAGTTACCAAAACGAGGCGTCCAATATGGAGAAAGGCCAAAATTATAAACATTGGTGCTATTTTCAGTTCCATTGATGTTATCTGCGCCAAGCCGGTTATTGTTGATATTTTGCTGTCCAATCGTGCTGAATGTATCTAAAAATAATGTATTTGGGATAAATATATTATGAGAATTGGATTGTAATTGATTAAATATCGTAATACCGTTATCTCCACCCGCATTATATAAATTCTGCATTCGATAATTAAAATTCCATCTAGATAGAGGTGAATTTGTATTTAATGAAATGCCGGGGTTAATTGCCGTAACAAAAGCACTTTGCTCCCTACCTGACGGTGCTAATTTAATATTATCAGAGTAGATTTCCTGTGCCTGAACCGTAGGATTTATAGTCCAGCTTAGCGCATAAGGTTCAGTGTAATAAAATAGAATATAAACATTAACTATCGTAACAATCAATGAAGGCGATATAACTAACCACGAATCTTCTCTACATTGATTGGTCGAAACTATTGGTTTTATTTTCATGTTTCAGCTGAATACGAATATAATTTACAAAATCAATTAACAAAATTGCTTGCCGATAAATCAACTCGAATTGTAAGAAGCTGTCTGGCAAAACATTAAACGCATTTTGCAAGTGTTATTTTCAGCATAGCAATTCGAATAATATTTTCGGCAGTGGCTGTAAGTATTTCGAGGTCTTTGAATAAACGACGAAAGTTGCCTAGCCAAGAAAAAGTACGCTCGACTACCCATCCGTTTTGGCAGGATAGCCCCTTTTCCTTCGATTTTTTTCTGAAATATGTAAGCTCATACCCAGTTTTTCAGACGTGAAGTCAACCGCTGTTCCACGGTAGCCAGCAACGCCTGAGAAAGCTTTGAGTGAAGGCTATTTACCGACAGCTCCTTCCAACACCTCGCAAGTGCTTTTGGCATCACTAAGAATAGCGGCATGAACTTTGACATAAAGCAAATTACCGAGAATATTAACCACGCTATGACGCTTCCTTTGGCTTTTTTGTCGCCATCAATACAAGGCCCTTCTGGCATACTGATTTTTAACGCTTTGTGCATCAATTGCATCAATAATGCCGTAACTGGGATGGGTTGTACGTTCAGCTTTTTGACAATGACAGGCCATCAATCGATTCAGGCATTTTTCTTATAGACCGCCTTTGTTCCATTACAGTTTGCCAAGGCGAGAAATCATTTGGTATCAATCGTCACTGGATACCGCCTTGCACTTTTTGTCATATTTATGTCCATTTACGCGTTTACTAGCAGGTTCAAAATTAATTCCATTTGTACGCCACTTCTCAACTTGTTGTCAAAAATCCTTGATTTTAATAGGAATCGTTTTTCCTGACAGCTTCTAAAGCCCCTAACACTTGAAATGTGATTTTGTTGTAACGGGCTACAACCTAATTGATTAGTAATCATTTTTAATGAGCATACTGCCCATATCCGTATCCATATCCATAATAACCTGAATCCATATTTGTCTTGGTTTTGTTGAACACTGCCAAAACGACATCGCAAGATGATAGTTTATCAACAGACTCCATTACTACACTTTGCATGGTTTTTTCAGCTTCTATGACTAACACAACTTGACCAACCAACTTGGCTAAAACCTCTCCTTGAGTTGCTGCAAGCAAGGGTGGCGAATCGAAGATGACCAATCTATCTGGGTATCTGTTGCTCAACTCCTCAACGAATAAAGACATTTTATTGCTCGACAATAATTCGGTTGAATGTTTATGTAATTTGCCTGCAGGAATCACCCGAAGCCCTGGTATAGTTGTAGAAATTACTATATCGGAAAACACTATATCCCCACCCTCCAGATAGTCAATCAATCCAGGAGAAGATTTGATTCCTAAGACCCTGGAAACGGAAGGACGAGCGACATCGGCATCAATTAACAACACTTTTTTATCGCGTTCATTCGCAATGCTTAAGGCGAGATTAATTGCAGTAAATGTTTTACCTTCACCCGGCAGGCTACTCGTTATTAAAATAAGATTTGCCCTTGGAATTCCCTCACTTCCTTTTCCAAACGCATTGCTAACCAAGGGACGTTTGATATTCCTGTATTCTTCTACTGATTGCGTATTTGAATCGCCAGGCGCCACAAATCCCAGTTCAGACAACCGTACCCAATCGATGTCAGCAATTTCTTTAACAGGTGGGCTTTCACTTTTTGTACTGAGATCTGGATTAACTTTATTAGGATAATTTCTCTGTATTTCGGGAATATTTACGGATTCGCTATTAGAATCAGTTGATCTATTTAATTTTTCACCTTCATCCTTGGCTTTATTTAAAGCTTTTTCAATGATACTCATTTAAACCTCTACAGAAATTTTCAATGAATGCCTTGCAACAAGTAGGATAAGCTGAGCATTTTTATTTCTAAAATGTCAACAATCATAAAACCGATATAAATCAAGCAAAGTCCAAGTGTTGCAAAGCTATATCTAAGTGCCTCCCTTTTATTTTTTTCTAGTTGGCGAGTATTTGTTTTCATTGAAACACTACCTAAAACCGGGAGCCCTGTTAACTGTCTGAGTTGGGATATTGACATAAAGGTTGGTCTTATAAGATAAAGCAATAAAGCTATTGCCAAGCTAAATACAGTACCTACTAACAATACACCAGAAAATAAAAGCTTTCGTTTAGGCCCAGAAGGTTGTAAAGGCATATTGGGGGAGTCTGCAATTTTGAATTTTAATGCTTCTGCCTGATTATCAACTTTCTCGGACATAACTGCAGTCTCCCTGCTGGCCAGTAATCTTTCATAATTGCTTTTTATCGCAGCGTAGTCCCTATTCAAATTTTCCATTTCAGTTTCTATAGAGAGTCGAGAATTCAACTCTTCTTGTGCTTTTTCCAAGCGCTTTTGTAAAATTTCAACGCGGGAATTAATTGAAGCGATATTGGCATCAGCTTCATTTATCGCAATCTTTATGTTTTGAACATAAGGATTTGTCATTACCGCCGTATCAAGACCACCCGCCTCTTCCACCTTTGCCTGTTTCTCAGCATTACGCATTTGTAGTTCTTTGATGGTCTTTTCAATATGAATAACTTCAGGATGATTCTTTGTATATTTAATCAAAAGTTCATCTTTTCTTTTTTTATACTCGGTGATCTGGGCATCATCAAGAGAAGACTCCCCGCCAGTTTCTAACCCCCACTCATCATTGTCTTCTTCAGAAGTTAATGCTTCATCTAATTGTTCCTTCAAAGTTTCTTTTCTTGATGTAGCTTCCTTCAAGCCTAGTTTCGCCTCTTCCAATGACTTATTTATATTCTGTATTTGACCAATTTGATCAGATCCCTGGCCGGGTAATAAACCTAAGTTTGCGCGCTTAAAATTTTCTCGAGCTTTTTCTCCATTGCGCAAACGCATTTCATATTCCTGTATTTGATCATCTATGAATCTCTGGGCATTGTCTACATTACCTAGAGTAGATAATTGAGTTTGTTCAGAAAAAACGGTTAATACTGCTTGCACCACATTTTTCGCAACATCAGGGCTTTTAGCTTCGTATTGAATGACGAATATATCATCCGTTCCTCCATCGATATGAATATCCTTTTTCAAGTCTTCTATTAGTTTTTCTTGTTCTCTGGCGGTTTTAACAGTAGAACCCAAATCGGACAATTTTATAATCTGTTCAAGATTACCCTTCGTGAACATCAATTGCTGCATGACTCGAAGTAAACCTCTTACGTCAGATTCAATCGTCATACCGGATAGCAATGGCCGCAACATAGTTCTTGTTTCAACATGAACTTTAGCTTGAGATGTATATTTATTGGGCATTGCCGATATATATAACCAACCACTCAGACATATCACCCAAGCTATAATAATGGCTACCCATTTATATTTTAAAGCACCTTTTAAATAAAAAAGGAATTCATACAACTGTTCTTGCATTTTAATTTGCTAACCTTTTTAACATTACACGTTTAGTTCTATTGCTCAAATGTCAAAAAAAAGCTTCTGGTATTATCACAATATCACCAGGTAAAATTTTTACATTCGCAGTTAAATCAGCATCATCAACCAAATCATCAATTCTAACACCAAAGTGCTGGGGTTCCCCATCAATATTTCGAATGATACTAGCCCTATTGCCATCGGCGTATTGCCCCAATCCACCGATCTGTATAACCAAATCAAGCAATGTCATATCTTTCTTATACGGAAATGCTTTGGCAGAATAATGTGCAGTTCCTCCGCCACCGCTATAGCCACCACCGCTATAGCCACCACCGCTATAGCCACCACCGCTATAGCCACCACCGCCACCGCCGCCATCACTCAATTGTCCTATAACTCTGACTTGCTGACTATAAACGCCCTGAAACCCTCCGACCATAATGACTACTTGCGGATCTCTGACATATTTAGCCAGTGCTTTTTCCATTACTCTAGCTAGTTGAGAAGGTGTTTTTCCACTCGCCAATAAGTCCTCGGCTAACGGAATAGTGATTTTTCCATCTGGTCTAACAGTAGCTGTAGTCGATATATCCGGATTTCCCCATACAAAAATATTTACACTATCGCCTGGGCCAATAATGTAGGTATAATCTGAAGGAATTATGGCATCCTCATCTTGGCCTAATGGAGGGTAACCACAACCCGAAGCTAACAGGATAAGCAAACAAAACGCCCATTTGATTTTCTTTAGAAACTTCACACCTATCCCCTTAATCCTAAACAAAATGTATGTAGATTAGTAACGCAATGTGTGCGTTTATACTTTTTCAAAGTCTCCATAGAATAATTCCTTCAGGAATCGCATTTCTATTTAATTTGGCTTTAACATCGATCACCGCACCGGTTTTATTTTCCAATAAGTCTTTAATATAAGACCAATCTTTGTCCATAAAATATTGGTGCGGAACAGCAAGTACGACCGCATGGGCGGGTTGTAATTGATATTCATCTGCCAATAAATTTATGTTGTATTCTTCTTTTATTTCGGATGCATCGGATATAGGATCAAGCACTTGTACCTTGATTCCATAATCCAGCAATTCTCTAACGATATCAATGACACGGGTATTTCTTATGTCGGGAACGTTTTCTTTAAAGCTAAACCCCAAAATGGTTACGACACTACCTTTAACACATTTTCCGGCTTTAATAAGTTCTTTTACTGTCTGGGAAGCAATAAAACTGCCCATACTGTCATTTATACTGCGCCCTGATAAGATTACCTGGGGGGAATACCCTAACGTGGCTGCTTTATAGGTTAGATAATATGGGTCAACACCAATACAATGCCCACCGACCAAGCCCGGATCAAATGGCAAGAAATTCCATTTTGATGAAGCAGCAGCCAACACGTCTCGAGTATCTATATTCATTTTATTAAAGATCAAGGCTAATTCATTCATTAAAGATATATTTAAATCTCTTTGGGTATTTTCAATCACTTTTGCTGCTTCAGCCACTTTAATGCTTGGTGCTTTATGAACACCTGCTGTAACAACCGAACTATAAACAGCCGCTACAATCTCTAGTGTTTTAGATGAATCCCCAGACACTACCTTCTTGATAGTCTTGAAAGTATGGAGTTTATCGCCGGGATTAATACGTTCCGGCGAATAACCTACATTAAAATCAGCCCCACACACCAAACCAGACTCCTGTTCCAGAACTGGAATACAGTCTTCTTCAGTCGCGCCTGGATATACTGTTGATTCATAAACAACAATATCACCCTTTTTAAGCTGTTGTCCCACGGTTCTTGATGCGCTGATGACAGGCGACAAATCCGGTTGTTTGGCGTTATTGACTGGCGTGGGTACGGCAATAATATGAAAGTCAGCTAGCCTCAAATCGTTGGCATCACATGTATATATAACATCTGCAGAGGCCAAATCTTTTGCTTCGACCTCGTTTGTACGTTCGATGCCTTGTTTTAACTCGTCTATTCGAAGAGAACTTATATCAAATCCGATCACTTGCTGATTTTTTCCGAACTCTACCGCCACAGGTAGTCCGACGTAGCCTAATCCAACAACCGAAATCTTCCTGCCATGCGCATTCATCAAGCTATCCTATAAAATTTTTTATACCATTTGACAAAATTCCTAATACCTGTCTCCAATACAGTTCCGGGTTTATACCCTAAATCAGTCACTAAATCAGAAACATCAATGTAGGTGTCTGGAACATCTCCAGGCTGTAAGGATAGCAAATTTTTTATCGCTTGCTTACCTAAACACTTTTCCAGCGTTTCAATAAACTCTAACAGATTAACAGGATTATTACCTATATAATAAACCCGGTAAGGTGCCAGACTTGTACCAGGATCAGGATTGTCGCTTGCCCAACTGACATTAGCTTGCGCTGGCTTGTCAATAACTCTGCTGACACCTTCGACAATATCATCTATGTAAGTGAAATCCCGACGATTATTTTCGTAATTAAACACAGCTATTGGTTTTCCTTCAAGGATATATTAC
>CAYVFT010000088.1:0-16434 GCA_964450225.1 uncultured Crenothrix sp.
GATTATAACAATAGCTATTACCACCGCAATAATCTTTATCGGTATCCTGTCTATCACGGATTTTTATAAAAAATTAATCGCCCATTATTTTGACTATAAATTTTAGCCGATAAGTAAGGGATTTTATTAAACTGGTTAATACACGACGAACGTGTTTGTAAAAAAAAGACATTATCCTAACCATTATCGTAAGTATGTATATTATTTTTGCTTTACATACGACTATGTTACGATTTTAATATAAGCTTTTTATTGAGAGTACTGAAATGACTAAGGCCCCTTCTAAATCAGCGACTAAACCAAGCGCACCAATTACCCCGGAAACTGATACTGATGACGATGATATTTTTGAAGGCGGTGATTTTGTCTCACTATCCGAGAACCTTGAAGAAGAAACCGTCAAAAGAGATTCACGCAGAAAAATTGAAATCTATTGGGAAAAAAAGCGTTTAAAAGAACAATTCGATGATTTTGATGAATCTGAATTTGGTTTTTGATCCCTATTTATTCAGTTAGTTTCTACTCTGAAAAATTTCAAAGTACAGTCGAAAAATCAAATTTTTTCTATTCCGCTCGTTCTCAGAATTGCTGGTCAAACTTTTTGTTATCATAACTCCACGCCCTCAAGAGCAATTTTCACCGTCTGCCTTCTGATTTCATGTCTGTTGCCAGTTAATTTCTTTTGAATCACTTTTATTTCTTGATTTTTGTATGCCCAGGCAATAAACACAGTGCCTATTGGTTTTTCTGCTGTACCTCCCTCCGGACCAGCTATGCCAGTCACGGCAATGGCGCAATCTGCATCACTATGATCTAGTGCGCCCTTGACCATTTCTACTGCCGTCTGAGCGCTCACAGCACCGAATTTATCAAGCGTCTCTGATTTAATACCTAACATTTGTATTTTTGCTGCATTACTGTAAGTCACAAAACCACGATCAAACCACGCTGAACTTCCAGAAACTTCAGTAATTATTTGAGCAAGCCATCCGCCGGTGCAAGACTCGGCAGTGGCTATTATTTTCTCTTTCGACTTTAGTAACAGGCCCAGTTGCTGAGCAAGTTTGAATAATTCATTATCCATGATGTGGCCTCGTGCGACTTAAGATAAAATAGAACCATGAGTATAAAACAAAAAACCGAAGGCCCCCACACCCCGATGATGCAGCAATATTTGCGCATCAAATCAGATCACCCAGATACACTTTTATTCTATCGCATGGGTGATTTTTACGAACTATTCTTTGATGATGCTAAAAAAGCCTCGCAATTACTGGATATTACCTTAACCAGTCGCGGCCAATCAGCCGGCTTGCCGATTCCTATGGCCGGTATACCCTGCCACGCAGCTGAAGGTTATCTTGCCAGACTATTAAGAAGCGGCGAATCTATAGCAATTTGTGAACAAATTGGTGATCCGGCAACATCCAAAGGACCGGTCGAGCGTAAAGTTGTGCGAATTGTTACACCGGGCACTGTCACGGACGAAGCCTTACTTGAAGATCGAAAGGATAATCTATTGGTCGCTGTGTGCTCGTTCCCCAGCGGAATACAGTTTGGCATTGCTAGCCTGGATTTAACCAGTGGCCGCTTTTTATTGCAGCAGGTAGATTCTAAAGATCAGTTACTCAGCGAATTAGGTCGCCTTAATCCAGCTGAATTGCTGTTTAGCGAAGACTGGCCGCTACCTCCAAACATACAGCAACGGAGCGGTTTATGCAAAAGACCACCCTGGCATTTTGATCCTGAAAGTGCCAGGCAACGGGTGTTGAAACAATTTAATACACTGGATTTAAAAGGCTTTGGCTGCGATAACATGACCGCAGCTGTTGCAGCAGCGGGAGCTTTATTGATCTATGTTACGGATACCCAGCAAAGTGCTCTATCTCATATCCAGGGCATCCACACGGAAAACAGCGATGACAGCATCTTGCTGGATGTTGCCAGCCGCCGCAATCTTGAATTAGATTATCATCCCTCAGGACAACTGCAATTCACGCTGTTCGGCGTATTGGACAAAACCGCAACCGCCATGGGCAGCCGCTGCTTAAGGCGATGGCTCCATAGACCTTTACGAAATCACCGTATTCTTAACAATCGTTATGCCTGTGTTGAGGCTTTACTCAATGCCAATGTATATATGAATGTGCAATCTCACCTGCGGCAAGTGGGCGATATTGAACGGATTAGTTCACGTATCTCCTTAAAATCAGCTCGCCCTCGCGATTTAGTAGTATTACGCAACACCCTGACGGTTTTGCCCGCATTACAACTGATACTGGCGGCCAGCGACAACCCTCAACTTACCCGGTTAAGTAAACAGATCGGTGAGCAACCGGAGATATTAAAGCTGCTGCAACAGGCTATCATTGATAACCCACCAATACTTATTCGTGATGGCGGTGTCATTGCACCGGGCTATAATCAGGAACTGGATGATTTGCGTAACTTAAGTCAAAACGCCGATCAGTTTCTGATTGACCTGGAATCAAAAGAAAAAGCGGCAACCGGTATTGCTAATCTTAAGGTCAATTACAACCGTGTACATGGTTATTATATCGAGATTTCCCGCCTACACTCTGAAAAAGTACCTGCTCATTACACCCGCAAACAGACCTTAAAAGGGGCTGAACGTTACCTTACCGAGGAATTAAAATCGTTTGAGGATAAGGTACTTAGCGCTAAAGACAAAGCATTGTCTTTTGAAAAGTTTTTATACGAAGACCTGCTAAACCTTATTTCAGCCTCATTGATTCCTTTACAGCAATGTGCCGCCGCGCTCGCTGAACTGGATGTGCTGGTCAACTTTGCCGAACGTGCCGTGACCTTGAATTTATCACAACCGGTTCTGGTTGATAAACCTGGCATAACAATCGAAGGCGGCAGGCATCTGGTCGTTGAACAGGTTTCCGACATTCCTTTTGTATCCAACGATCTGGAGCTTTCCAGCCAACGCCGCATGCTGGTGGTTACCGGCCCCAATATGGGCGGTAAGTCAACTTATATGCGACAGGCTGCACTTATCGTCTTAATCGCGCACATTGGCTGTTATGTCCCGGCGAAAACACTGACCTGTGGCCCTGTCGACAAGATTTTTACCCGGATAGGCGCGTCCGATGATCTGGCCAGCGGCCGTTCCACATTTATGGTGGAAATGTCGGAGACTGCCAATATTCTGCATAACGCCACCTCTAAAAGCCTTATTTTGATGGATGAAATAGGTCGTGGAACCAGCACCTTTGACGGCTTGTCTTTAGCCTGGGCGTGTGCCGATCATCTGGCAAAAGAAACCAAAGCCTTTACACTATTTGCGACCCACTATTTTGAATTAACCACACTGGCTGATGAGCAAAAAACCATCCATAACGTGCACTTGGATGCTATGGAACACGGCGACAAGATTATATTTTTACATGCGGTTAAAGACGGACCAGCCAATCAAAGCTACGGCTTGCAGGTTGCCGCCCTGGCGGGTGTGCCACGTTCGGTTATAGATAAAGCCAAAAACAAACTTCGGCAATTGGAAGATCATGCCTATAGCGAACAACAAACATCAACTGGCGTTAATCAATTGGATTTGTTTTCATCGAAAGAATGCCATCCTGCGGTCACATTGCTGGAAGACATAAAACCGGACGAACTTAGCCCCAGGGAGGCATTGGAGCTACTCTATAGGCTCAAGGGCATGATTTAAAAAGGTTCAAAGTCAACATACTTTCCACTTGAACCTTTTCAATAATTTACTGCAATTTACTGCGGATTTTTCTCGCTTTCCAGTGCTTCGAACAGTTGCTTTGCTGGCAAATAGCCCGGATAGATATTGCCTTTTTCTGTGACAATCATTGGTGTTCCTTTCACGTCAAAATCCGCACCTAACTGCATGTGTTTATCAACAGGGTTGTCACAGGTTTTAGCTGCTGGTGTATTACCTTTTTTTGCGTCCGTAAAAGCGGCGTTACGATCTTTGGCGCACCAAACCGATACGGCCTTGTTATAGGAATCAGATCCTTTACCTGCTCTGGGAAAAAACAAATATTGAATAGTTATACCTTGAGCCAAATATTGATCAATCTCTGAATGAAGTTTACGGCAATATCCGCAATCTATATCGGTAAAAACTGAAACCGTATATTTACCAATTTTTGGTTTAAACACGATCATATTTTCCTGACCGATTTTTTCAATGGCCTGTTTGCGTGCACCACTTAGTTTTTCTTCTGTTAAATCCTTGTGGGCAGCCATATCAACAAGGCGTCCCTGTAGCAAATATTTTCCATCCTCGGAAACATAAAATATATTGGTGCCAACCATAACCTCATAAAGACCTTTAACTTCAGAAGGTTTAACAGAGTCTATTTTCACGGATGGCATAGACTTGGTCATTGCTTGCCTGATAACAGCTTCATCAGCGTTAGCGGTTGGCAGCGTCAGACCAAAAAGTGATAAAGCAGCACTCATAAATACTTTTCTCATGGTTTTCTCGTGTTTTTTAAATAAAAATTTTAAAGACTAAAGGAAAAAGCTTGCCACTTCAGGTTTCAAATTATAGCCTTACTCTTAAATTAACGGTTATTACTTAGCGGATGACACGAATTTAACTAATGAAATAATCGTTGAACATCCAGAACCATGGCTAGTGCCATCAACGACATTAGCAAAGCAATGCCGACTTGCTGGAGAAAAGTTTGGATTTTGTCTGAAACTGGACTGCCTTTAATGGCTTCCAAGGCAAAAAATAGTAAATGACCACCGTCAAGCACGGGGACCGGCAACAAATTCAACACCCCTAGACTGACGCTAACCAGGGCCATAAATTTTAGGAAGGGTACCAAGCCCATATCCGCGGATTGTCCAGCATACTCGGCAATACTGATAGGCCCACTCAGGTTTTTTACAGAAGCTTTGCCAATCAGCATTCTGCCCATCATTTTTAAAGTTGTGTAGGCGTAATGCCAAGTAGTTTCCAGGGCTACCGGTATTGCTACCAACGGCGGTAATGAATATTCAACACTGACTGATTTTATCAGCCCTTCTGGAATAAAAACGGATGCACCAATCTTGCCTTCTGTTTTTAGTTCGGACTGTACACTTTTGGGTGTAATGGTCAATGGTAACTGAACGCCATCACGTTCTATAATTAAATTGATAGCAATATCAGGGTGGTTTTTTACAGTGTCTACCCATTGCATCCAGTCATTCATAGGCGTGCCATCAGCACTGATAATCAAATCACCTTGGCGCAAACCGGCAGCCAGTGCGGCGCTGTCAGGAAGTACCTTCCCAATAACCGGTTTTAGTTTGGGTGACCACGGTTTAAAGCCCAAGTGCTCATACAATACATCGGGATTTTGAGCATCGCTTTCAGCAATCCTCAACAATCTGACATTTTGCTGATCATCCAGGTTTTTTACAGTAACCTTAACATCCTGATCACCATCCAGTGCCGAGGCGATTATTGTGCCTATGGCTTCAGTCCAGGTCGGTGTCAACTTGTCATTGACTGAAATGATCTGATCGCCCTCAACAAAACCAGCTGTAGCAGCTAATGTCCCCTGCCCTACCGCTCCGAGTATGGGCTTTATGCCCGTTTCGCCAATTACCAATACACTCCAGAACAAAGCGATAGCAAGCACCAGATTAAAAATTGGACCGGCTGCGACAATTGCGGTTCTTGCCAGCAAAGACTGTCGGTTAAACGCAAATGGCAGATCCTCGCTTTTAACCTCGCCTTCCCGCTCATCGACCATTTTGACATAGCCGCCCAATGGAATGGCTGATAACACATATTCTGTGGCTTCCGGGTTTTTCTGATAAGACCATAAAACCTTTCCAAAACCTACAGAAAATCGAAGTACTTTTACTCCGGCTTTACGCGCCACCCAAAAATGCCCAAATTCATGAAATGAAACCAGAACACCGATAGCAATGGCGAAATAAAACAGTGTGTGCAGTAAATCCATTAATGATTAAGCTCGGTAATAATTTGTTGAGACACCAGCCTGGCCTGTTGGTCAGAGTCTAAAATAATATCAAGGCTCTGGGCTGGTTTGTTTTCAAACTTTTCCATACAACGCTCGATAATAACCGGAATATCAGTAAAACGTACCTGTTCATTCAAAAATGCTTCAACGGCTATTTCATTGGCAGCATTCAGAACGGTTGGCATTATGCCACCCTTATCAATGGCCTGATAAGCGAGCCGTAAACAGGGAAAGCGCTCCAGATTTGGCTCTTCAAAATCCATCCGTCCGACATCAAAAATATTCAATGGTTCCACACCTGAATCAAATCGTTCTGGCCATGCCATTGAATAGGCAATTGGAACGCGCATATCCGGGTTACCCATTTGTGCCAGCACTGTGCCGTCAACATAATCAACCATTGAATGGATAACGCTTTGCGGATGAATGACCACTTGAATTTGATCCGGCTTCATGGAAAATAAAATGCAGGCCTCAATCATTTCCAGTCCTTTATTCATCATTGTTGCTGAATCGACGGAAATCTTTTTTCCCATATCCCAATTAGGGTGAGCAACTGCTTGGTCGGGAGTTACATTTGCCATTTTATCTAGTGGCATTTCACGGAATGGCCCGCCTGAAGCGGTCAATAAAATACGTCTGGCTTGTTTTGTCTCCATACCGGATTTATAGCCGGCAGGCATACATTGAAAAATAGCATTATGTTCAGAGTCTATGGGTAATAACTGCGCCCCTGACTCAGCAACGGCTTTCATAAAAATATCGCCGGACATGACGAGGGCTTCTTTATTGGCTAATAAAATCGTTTTGCCTGCCTTTGCAGCCGCCAGACTGGGCAGCAAACCCGCCGCGCCAACAATTGCCGCCATAACCGAATCAACATTGTCGAGAGTTGCAACATACTCGAGTGAATCAGCACCGGACAACACTTTTGTATCAGCGATTGACGAATTTTTGATTTTCTCAGCAAATAAAAGAGCCTTGTTTTCATCGACAACTACAACATATTCAGGATGATGCTCCAGACATTGCTCATAAAGTAAGTCTATATTGTTATTAGCCGTTAATGCGACTACGTTATAAAGATTCGAATGTCTGGCAGCAACGTCTAAAGTGCTGACACCAATTGAACCTGTTGCTCCGAGTATGCATATACCTTTCATAGCTGAATTAAATATACGCCGGCATAAAAAAATGGAATAGCAGCAATCAAACTGTCTATTCTATCCAGAACACCTCCATGACCCGGTAATAATGATCCACTATCTTTTACACCCCGTTGACGCTTGACCACACTGACGAATAGATCACCATAAATGGAGATCAACACGGTCAATACAGACAACAGTATAAAATCGAATATCCTGATCCACACAAAGCCATCGCGATAGCCATAATAACCAATGAAAATCGCAGCCCAAACAGTACCGGCTATTAAAGCGCCATACATTCCCGCAACTGTTTTACCCGGGCTGATTTCAGGCGCCAACTGGGTGGTACCCCACTTCTTCCCGGCAAAGTAAGCCGAAATATCCCCAGCCCAAATCAGGATTAAAAAATACATCGTCATTTCTGCCTCAAAAAGATTTCTTAATCGGGATAAAAACATCCAGGCCGATAATAAAATGAACCAGCCGATCAAAACTTTATATTGGGTTTTCAGTCGCAGATTTAACAAGCCTTGTGGTGTGTTTCTGACTAATATCATGACTAATATCCAGAATAACACCGGTGGTATGACCAGCCATTCCAGAATTCCTGAATAATCCCTGACATCGGGCCAATCAAAGATTTGCGCGACTAGCTCAAGAATTTGCGTCCAAAATTGAATTACCAACATTGGCAGGATCAACGCCAACAATAATAATACCCGCTTAACCGGCGAGGTAACACCTACAAGATTACTCCACTCCCATGCGGCTAAAAGGGAGATCAAACCTATCACCAATGAAAAATAGTCCTTCGGCAATATGAACACTGCCAGTGCAATAAGTAAAGCAAGGACTGATGCCGTTATAATTCGCTTTAGTAACATTTTTGTAAGCTATTTAATGTTGAAGTTATAGAGTGACTGATTTATTAAGAACTTGTTCACTGGTATGACCAAAGCGCCGTTGCCGGCTTTTAAAGCTCTTAATAGCGTCTTCAAGTGAACTCTGGTCAAAATCGGGCCAGAGCGTTGCGGTAAAGTACATTTCTGTATAGGCTAACTGCCATAACATAAAATTGCTAACACGTTGTTCCCCACCTGTTCTTATAAACAGATCAGGATCCGGCAAGTCAGCCGTTGATAAATGTTGGCTGATCAACTGCTCACTGATCGCCTGATTTTTCAATTCTCCAGCAGCCATTTTATCAACCACTTTCTGGAATGCCTGGCACATATCCCAGTGACCGCCGTAATTGGCAGCCACCACCACTGTTAAAGCCGTATTATCTCGAGTTTGGGCCTCTCCTTCGGCCATTTTTTGTTGCAACTTATCAGAAAAAGCAGCCCTATCACCAATAAAGCGCAGGCGGATATTATTTCTATCTAGTTTGTTGATTTCTCTTTGCAGGGTTGCCATAAAAAGCGCCATCAATAGTGAAACCTCCGCTTCTGGCCTCCGCCAATTTTCGCTACTAAAAGCGAACAAGGTCAAGACTTCAACTTTATGCTTAGCGCAATATTCTACAATTTTCCTGACTGCTTTAACCCCGGCTTGGTGGCCGACAGCTCTGGGCATAAACCTTTTTTGCGCCCACCGGCCATTGCCATCCATAATAATGGCAATATGACGAGGATTTTTGTTGTCGAAATCCAGATTGTTACGATCATCAGTGGGCATTATTATGTCTCTATTAAATTGATAATAAATCTGCCTCTTTTGCTTCCAGTAACTTTTCTACTTCCTTTACATACTGATCAGTTAATTTTTGAATTTTTTCTTCGGCTGCTCGCGCCTCATCTTCGGAAATCATTTTTTCCTTTAAGGCTTCCTTTATTTCTGAATTGGCATCGCGGCGAATATTTCTGATAGCTACACGACCATTTTCTGCTTCCTGCTTAACAACTTTAACCAAGCTGCGACGACGTTCTTCAGTCAGCGGCGGCAATGGAATACGGATAGTCATACCATTGGTAGCCGGATTCAAACCAAGATCTGATTTTAAAATAGCTTTTTCTATCGCCTGAACTATGCCTTTTTCCCATGGCGTGATCGTTAAAGTACGTGCATCTTCAACGGCAATATTGGCAACCTGGGATAATGACGAATCAGTACCGTAGTAAGAAACAGTAATTTGATCCAACAAACTGGGGTGAGCCCTACCTGTTCTAATTTTTGAGAATTCATGCTTTAATGCTTCAATACTCTTACCCATACGGGTTGCAGCATCCTGTTGAATATCACTAATCATCAATCTGTTCCTCGTTCAATAAGAGAGCCAATCTCTTCGCCCATCATCAATCTCATGACAGCACCTTGCTCAAAAACATTCATTACTCGCATGGGCACATTATTGTCACGACATAGTACCAATGCTGTTGTGTCCATAACGTTAAGACGCTGATCAAGCGCCTCATCGTAAGTTAATCTTGAATAAAATACTGCATCCTTGACTTTTTCAGGATCTGCCGAATAAACGCCCTTAACTTTAGTCGCTTTAATCATCAATTCTGCATTGATTTCAATCGCTCTTAGACTGGCTGCTGAATCGGTGGTAAAAAAAGGATTACCTGTGCCGGCTGCAAAAATAACCACACGACCTTTTTCTAAATGCCTGACGGCCCGACGGCGAATGTAATCCTCACAGACCTGGTTAATTTTAAGAGCTGACATTACTCTAACCGGCTGACCGTGTGCCTCCAGTGCATCCTGCATGGCCAAGGCATTGATGACGGTTGCCAACATTCCCATCTGGTCGCTGGTGACTCTATCCAGACCTTCAGCGGCTTTTTCAGCACCACGTAATATGTTACCGCCGCCAATAACTAAACCAACCTGAATACCAATGTCACATAATTCTTTGATTTCAGTGGCAAGACGCTTAACAATATCGGCATCGATACTGCCGCCGGCCTCACTCATTAAAGCCTCACCGCTTAACTTAAGCAAAATTCTCTGGCAAATTAGTTTTGTCATAGTATTATCGGATTCAGTTTTACTAGTTGGATTAGTGTTACCTAAACCAACGATGATATTCATAATGACAGGTTAGCGCAGGGGCTAACCTGAGCCACGAACAGACTTAATTTCCTCTAACTTGTGCCATTACCTCTTCGGCAAAGTTTTCTTCTTTTTTCTCAATGCCTTCGCCCACCTCAAACCGAACGAAACGAATAACTTTGTTACCTTTTGAGGAGACCAATTTACCTACTGTCATTTTGTCGTCTTTAATAAAAGGCTGGCCTAGCAAAGTTATTTCAGCCAAAAATTTTCTGATCTGTCCGGAAATCATTTTTTCTATGATATCTGCCGGTTTACCACTTTCCGCAGATTGGGCCAGAAATATTTCTTTTTCTTTATCAATGATTTCTACAGGCACTTGCTCTTCAGAAACATAGTTTGGTTTGCTGGCGGCAACATGCATGGCAATGTCTTTACCTAATTCCTGATCTGCTGTCGCTAATTCGACAATCACACCAATTTTATTGCCATGTAAATAACATGCTGTTCCGCCTTCAGCGGTTTTAAATTTTTCAAAGCGTCTGATAGTAATGTTTTCGCCCAATTTTGAGATCAAGCCACGACGCATTTCATCAACAGTAACCCCACCTTCCAATGGCATTGCCAATAATTGTTCTTCTGTTTCGACGTTATCAGCATTCAATAAAGCAACTGATACACTATTAACGAAATTGACGAAATCATCCGCTTTAGCAACAAAATCTGTTTCGCAGTTAATATCGACAATGGCCACCGCTTTGCCATCATCATTGACTTTAACACCGATAATGCCTTCAGCAGCAATGCGACCTGATTTTTTATCAGCTTTAGCTAAACCTGATTTGCGCATATTTTCAATCGCCAAGTCCATGTCACCATTGGCTTCAACTAACGCTTTTTTGCACTCCATCATACCGGAGCCTGTTCTTTCACGCAGTTCTTTGACCATTCCTGCACTGATAGTAATACTCATTCTTGTGTTTCCTTAATATTTTGTCACTATAAAAACGCCCCCGTGAGGAGGCGTTTTTTGGCCTTATCTAACCTCTCACTTCACAGAAAAACCTGTGAAGTATGAATTTAATATTTATTCTACCCCTGCTTCTTCAACAAAATCATCGGACTTTGCTGATAACCCCAAACTTGCTGCCTTAGCTTCCATAATTGCTGCGGAAACGCTTTCACAGTAAAGTTTAACTGCGCGAATTGAATCGTCATTGCCAGGAATAATATAATCAATTTTTTCTGGTGAATTGTTAGAGTCAACAATGCCAACAACCGGAATACCTAATTTTTTTGCCTCACTAATGGCATTTTTCTCGTAACCAACATCCAAAATGAAAATCACATCGGGAACGCCTTTCATATCCTTGATACCGCCTAGGCTCCGTTCCAGCTTTTCCAGTTCACGCTCCATACCTAACGCTTCTTTTTTTCCGAAACGTTGATAAAGGGTACCGTCAGCTTTCATTGCTTCCAATTCCTTAAGGCGGTTAATTGATTTCTTAATAGTTTTGAAGTTAGTCATCATGCCACCTAACCAGCGATGATTAACGTATGGCATACCACAACGTTGTGCTTCTTCCGCTACCACTTTACGCGCTGCCTTTTTGGTGCCAACAAACAAAATTGTGCCTTTGTTTGCCGTCATCTGCCCCAGATAATTCATTGCGTCATTAAACATTGGAAGCGTTTTTTCCAAATCTATGATATGGATTTTGTTACGTGCACCGAATAGAAATGTTGCCATTTTCGGATTCCAATAACGAGTTTGGTGCCCAAAGTGAACACCCGCTTCAAGCATTTGACGCATGGATACTGCTGCCATTAATTTCTCCTAAGTTTTAAAGTCGGAATATTTTATTCCGGTTTGGGTTACGCCTCCACTTATCCCGAGTGATAACCAACTTCTACGACTGAAGTCAGCACCCTACCAAACGTGACGATAAGCGTGAGTATTTTTTACAAAAATGAACTTACCTTTATACCATATTTTACTTTTTGCAACAAGCAAACCTCTGTTAAAATCATTGCCATTACAGGTGCAAGACACAAATTCCTAGCACTTGAAACTTGAACCCCCAACCTTGAAACCTCCATGAGCATTATTATTAAATCCCCAAGTGAAATTGAAAAAATGCGTGTCGCCGGAAAACTGGCGGCCGAAGTTTTGGAAATGATTGAACCCTATGTTGTTCCTGGTGTAACCACAGAGCAGTTGGATAAACTCTGCCACGATTACATTGTTGATGTGCAGAAAGCCATTCCTGCACCGCTCAATTATCGCGGCTTTCCGAAATCAATATGCACATCGATTAACCAGACAGTTTGCCACGGCATTCCCAGCGAAAAAAAACTCAAATCAGGAGATATAGTTAATATCGACATTACTGTGATTAAAGACGACTATCATGGCGATACGAGCAAAATGTTCTGTGTGGGCGAAGTCAGTCAACACGCAAAACGACTAGTCAGGATAACCCGGGAGTCCATGTTCTTCGGCATAGAACAGGTCAAAGCTGGCGCCACGTTAGGAGACATCGGCCATGCAATACAGAAACACGCCGAAACCAATCGTTACTCAGTGGTCAGAGACTTTTGCGGACATGGTATCGGTAAAGACTTCCATGAAGAACCGCAGGTACTGCATTACGGCAAAGCAGGGACAGGAACTGTTCTTGAAGCCGGTATGATAATAACCATTGAGCCCATGATTAATCTTGGCAAACGTGACGTAAAAGTATTAGCTGACGGCTGGACAGCAGTGACCAAAGACCGGAGCCTTTCTGCGCAATTTGAACATACCATTTTAGTAACCGCTAATGGTTATGAAATCTTGACGCTACGTAAAGAGGAAATGTGATAGCTTTAAATAAATACATCAACTCCACACTTTTTGAACAGCCAGATAGCCTGTTGCAATTTAAACACCTGATAAAACAAAAAGACATCGAGTTAAAACTAAAATTTGACCCACACCATTCCGTTTCAGATCTTCTTAAAGAAAAGTCAGATTTCATTGATCTGATTCTAAGCTGTTGTTGGCAGCATTTTCTCGGCTCACATGCCCAACAATTAAGCTTGTGCGCCGTTGGCGGATTTGGCAGAAGAGAGTTATTTCCCCATTCAGATATTGATATCATCATTCTGCTGGACTCTGACGACACCGCTCCTTACCAGGAAGCACTGGCAAACCTGTTTACTTTCCTCTGGGATATTGGCTTAAAGCCAGGACATAGCGTGCGCACCGTCTTAGAATGTGTTACAGCGGCTCTGGAAGATCAAACTATCATGACCAGCTTGCTGGAAATCAGCCTGATTGCCGGCAACACCTCGCTTTATGAAGCGCTCAAACTTCGAATCACACCCGATAAAATTTGGCCATCGGATCATTTTTTTGCCGCAAAAATGGAGGAACAGCGACTACGTTATGCCAAATTCCACGATACTGCCTATAACCTCGAACCTAACATCAAGGAAGGCCCCGGTGGATTACGGGACATGCAAATCATCGCTTGGGTGTTTAAACGCCATTACAATTCATCAACACTCAAAGAGCTGATTAAATATGGCTTCTTACCCGAGTCCGAATATGCAGAGCTGATTGCCGCGCGTGATGTACTATGGCGTATTCGTTATGCGCTGCACCTGTTAACCAACCGCGCTGAAGATCGACTCATTTTTGATTATCAACGTGATCTTGCTCAGCAATTTGGCTTCAGCACGGAGCATCAGTACCTCAATCAGGATGTCGAACAGTTTATGCAGTTTTATTTTAAAACCGTGCAAGGACTTGAACGACTGAATGAAATGTTGCTGCAATTATTTAATGAACGCTTTGTAGCCGGGGAGATGGCTTGCAAAGTAACGCCCATTAACGATAAATTTATTGCCATCAATGGCTATCTTGAAGCCGTAAACGAGTCGATATTCGAACAATACCCGCTGGCTTTACTGGAAGTCTTTTTAGTCATGCAACTGAACGCGTCACTTATAGGCATTAGAGCTACTACCATACGCCTGATTCGAAAAAACCTGCATTTGATTGATACTGCGTTTCGGGAGAATAAAACCGCCAATCGTCTTTTTATAGAAATCTTTCGCAGGCCACGCGGCCTTACTCATGAATTAAGACGCATGAATCGATATGGCGTGTTAGCAGCCTATTTACCAAGCTTTGCCAACATTGTCGCTCGTATGCAATATGACTTGTTTCACATTTATACGGTTGATGAGCATACTCTTTTTGTTATCCGGAATTTGCGCCGCTTTTCACTAGAAGAACACATGGATGAGTTTCCTCTCTGCAATACCGTTTTTCTGCTAATTGCAAAACCGGAGTTGCTGTATATCGCCGCCCTTTTTCATGACATTGCCAAAGGCCGAAACGGCGACCATTCAGCAATAGGAGAAGACATTGCTCGAAAATTCTGTATTCAACACGATTTTTCTGCTCATGACACCAAATTGATCACATGGCTGGTCCGAAGTCATTTAATTATGTCAATGACAGCACAACGAAAAGACATCAGTGATCCGGATGTCATTCATGAATTCGCTCAAAAAGTCGGCAGTGTCGAATATCTTAACCACCTGTACTTATTAACTGTAGCCGATATACGGGCAACCAACCCGGAACTATGGAACGCCTGGAAAGACTCCCTACTAAAAGAACTTTATTCAGCTACCCACAACGCCTTGCGCCGGGGACTACAGAACCCTGTCGCACTTGCAGATCGGTTGCGCGAAAACAAACAGGAAGCCAAAGACGAACTCCTCAAACTCGGCGTATCGGAAGCCGCTATTGAAAGCGCGTGGCAGCACACTAGTGATGACTATTTTTTACGCTATTCGGCGGATGAAATAGCCTGGCATACTATGGCTATTGCCTCATCGAGGGAAGCCGATCTGCCTTTGGTATTACTGCGTCCGCAGACACACCGCGGTAGCGCGGAAGTTTTTGTTTACACCAAAGATGAAGGACCAGTTTTTTCAATCTGCACGGCCACTCTTGACCAATTAGGACTTACTATTCTTGATGCCAGAATCATGACTACCCTGGACAATTATGTGCTTAACAGCTTTCAGGTACTGGAACAATCAGGAGAACCGATCAATGAATTATTCAGAGCATCTCACATCTGCACAGCACTCCGAAATAACCTGCTACACGGGGAAGTAAAAGGCCACATAAACATCCATCGTCAATCAAAATCAAGGCAAGCCATTCATTTCCCTATCCCGACCAGTATCAAGTTTCTCTCAGACCCATTAAACCGTCATACAATCATAGAGCTAATCACTACAGACCACGCGGGGCTTTTATCGAAAATTGGACGTGCCTTTATTCAACAAAATATCAATCTGCAGAGTGCAAAAGTTACCACCATAGGCAGTCGTGCCGAGGATATGTTTTACATCACTGATCGGCAACTGCAACCCATCACTGATACAGACAAACAAAATCTAATTCGTGAGGAAATGCTGAAAATGCTGGATACTGATGGATAAAAAACCTGAATTTTAACAAATGAGATGTTAGAGCAAATCCGTCGCAATCGTTGTAATTTTGGCGGTGTCTCTTATCAAAACAACTCGCACTGTTATTAATGACTGAAAGACTAAATGATAAATACACCTCTCAGATCAAAATTTGCTTTAAGAGTGGGCGAAAATTCAACTGATTTGTTTATATTCAATAGATGTCAAATCGTTATCACCTTACTCCACAAGAGCTTGACGAGCTGGAGTATGAACATCTCCATGCCAGCGACAAGCGTTATGCGGACAGACTTAAAGCCGTGTACTTGCTGAATCGCGGCCGGCAAGTCAGCCAAGTGGCCCAAGCGTTGATGATTGATCTGGAAAACGCTCGCAACCATTACAAACGCTATCGTAAAGCTGGCCGAACGGCATTGCTTCGCCACGACGCCGGCGATAGCGAGTCCGCATTAAATAGCGAGCAGCGCCAACAATTGGCCGACTACTTGCCTATTCATCTATACCTAACCGTCAAGCAGGTGGCACACTATGTCCCATCTTCGCGACTGGCTTCCTGACGGCCAAATAGATTAACCAGTTTTTGGGTGATTCTATAAATCGTCCTGATCTTTGGAATGCGGTTAATCAGTCATTCAACCTGATGCAGCATCCACATTTTTCGGATACGCTGACTCTTGAGAATACAAGCTGTTATATATAAAGCGTTTTTAAACGTAAGTACTTTGGCATAAAAATAACTGACACCTAATATAACTAAAGTTTCGGAGTTGAAATATACAAACAAGCTATTGATAAATAAGGAA
>CAYVFT010000089.1:0-16042 GCA_964450225.1 uncultured Crenothrix sp.
CAAGGTATCGGGATGATTTCATGCTGAGGAAAACAGTCAGTCAATCGTTGCAAAGCGATTTCATCCATCGGATCACCATAAACCGGCACCATCACTGCATGATTGATGATCAAGAAATTGGAGTAATTGGCGGGTAATTGTTGCCCTTCTTCATCATAAATCGGTTTTGGCAGCGGTAATGGGACTAAATGGTAGGGATCATCCTCGTGGGTTCTTAAATCCTGTAGTTGCCGCTCCATGTATTTCAAGCTGGTATAGTGCAGGTCATCAGCATCATCACAACTGGTGTAGGCAATGGTGTTGGCTGAACAGAAGCGGGCGAGGGTATCGATGTGGGCATCGGTATCGTCGCCTGACAGGTTTTCCTGGTCCAGCCAGAATACCCGTTTTGCACCCAGGTGCTGGAACAGTTGCTGTTCTATTTCCTGTTGTGTCAGACCTTTATTTCTATTGGGGTTTAGCAGGCATTGTTTGGTGGTTAAGATCGTGTTAATGCCGTCGCTTTCAACACTGCCGCCTTCGAGTATAAAATCGATGTCCTTGTAGGCTTTTCCTTTAAAGGGTTTGGCGTTTAACAACTTGTGATTAAGCGCATTATCGTTCTGATGCTGGTATTTTTCGCCCCAGCCATTGAACAGAAAGTTTAGATGTGAAATTTCCCCGTCTTTTTCTACGCTCAGAAAAACGGTATCTCTAACCCAGATGTCATTAACGGTGGCGTGGATGAAGTCAATATGGTCGTGATTGCTTATTAAGGATTGAATATGTTGCTGGTGGCTATCATCGCGGCAGACGACAATGAGTTTCTGATATTGGGTAATGGTATCAGCAATAACGCTGTAGGATTGTTCTACAGATTCAAGTCGATTGCTGAAATCGCCGGTTTTATGCGGCCATGCGATTAACACGGCGGATTGTTTTTCCCATTCGGCTGGAAATCGAGTCATTGGTTTTGGTTTCCTATGGTTGTACCTTCCTGCTATGCGCCGGAAGTGGATTGAAATAACATCTCCTTGGCATGCGCCAGGGTATTGGCTGTGATAGTAACGCCGCCTAACATTCTGGCAATTTCTTCAATGCGTTCTTCATCATTCAACAACCTGACACTGGAAGACGTTATGTCGGTTTTATTGTTCTTTTCAACATAGAGATGGTGATGCGCTTGTGCGGCAACTTGCGGCAAATGGGTGACGCACATCACCTGTCGATTGTGGCTCAAACTGCGTAATTTTTGCCCGACAATTTCAGCAACACCACCGCCGATACCCGAATCCACCTCGTCAAAGATGAGGGTGGGCGTAGTTTTGTCATTGGACGTGGTTACCTGAATCGCCAGGCTGATGCGCGATAATTCACCACCGGAAGCGACTTTAGCCAGTGGTTTGGGTGGAAGACCTGGATTGGCGCTGACTAAAAATTCGATTTTATCCTTGCCGTTTAGCTTCGGCGTATCGGTCTCCATTTCGGTAATATCAACTAGAAATTCGCCTTGCGGCATGCCCAGTTCTTTTATCATGGCAGAAATCTGTTTTTGTAATTTCTGACCAGTTTTTCTGCGTTGTTCAGACAGTTGCGCGCTTAGCTGATGGTATTGAGCGAGCAACTGTGCAGTGTCGGCTTTTAAAGTCTCAATGCGTTCACCGCTGTGGGTCAGTCCATCCAGTTCAGTTTCAAGTTTGTCGACCACTGCCGGTAGTTCATCGGGTGTAACATGATGTTTGCGGCTAAGATTTTGAATAACGCCAATCTGGTTTTCAAGAAGCTCCATACGTTGGGGATCGGCTTCCTGGGATTCCAGAAAACGACGCAATTGAATGGCTGCTTCTTCTGTTTGGATTTGAGCTTCCGATAACAGATTGCAGATCGCAGTTAATTCGGGTGCGAAACGGGCAATGTGAGTCAATTCGCTGACGCTATGGCTAAGCATTTGATTAACCGATTGCGGGTCTCCTTCATAGAGCAGATCAATCTGGGCTTGGCCTGTGGATAAAATTTGCCCCAGATTTGCCAGCTTGCTGTGTTCTTCCGAAACGGAAGAATAACTGAAATTCGCCAGATCCAATTGCTGTAATTCTTCGATCTGGTAACGCAGCAATTCTTCGCGTTCGGTTTGGTCTACGCTGGCTTTAATCAGGCTCGCCAGTTCTTTATGGGCAAGCAGCCACTGTTTATAACAGCTGTTAACCTGATCCAGCAGATTCTGGTTTTTTGCATAGGAGTCTAATAAACGCCGTTGCTCATCACTGTTAAGCAAAGTCAGGTGCGCATGTTGGCCATGAATTTCAACCAGTTTTTCGCTCAGTTCCTGCAGGAACTGTAAGGTAACGGGGCGGTTGTTGATGTAGGCTTTTGAACGGCCATCCTGATTGACAATACGCCGGATTAAACAATGCTGGTCATCATCCAGTTCATTCTCTTTCAGCCACTGTTGCGCGCCAGGCGCATCGGCCAAATCAAATTCCAGATTAACTTCGGCGCGTTTACATTCAGGACGGACGTAGCCGGAATCGGCTCTATCACCCAGTGCAAGGCCTAAAGCGGTTAATAAGATGGATTTACCCGCGCCGGTTTCGCCGGTAAGAACCGACATTCCTTTGTCAAGGTCGAGATTGAGTGATTTGACTACTGCCAGGTCAATGATATTAAGGTTTACTAGCATCGGAATGTGTGTGGTAGCCACTGCTCCAGTTTAATTTATTCCTGAGGATCTGGAAGAAGTCATGACCTTCAGGATGCAGAATTCTAAGGGGTTTTGGGTCTTTTTTAATCAAAATTTTGTCACTGATCAATACGTCCGGAATTTCTATGTGATCACAAGTTACCAGGGCATTGATTTGCTTGGTCTGACAAAAGCTGATTTCAATTTCGGCGGAATCATGAATCACTATCGGGCGGTTTGATAAAGTATGGGGATTCAGCGGCACTAATACCAGGGCATTTAGTGAAGGATACAGAATTGGGCCCCCAGCCGATAAAGAATAAGCTGTTGATCCTGTTGGCGTAGAAATAATCAAGCCGTCAGATCGTTGTGAATTTAAAAATACATGATCAATTTTGGTCACAATTTCAATCATGCTGGGCGTCACCCAACGATGGATAGCGACTTCATTGACGGCAGTTTCTTCATGAATGACTTGGCCGTCGCGGATAATTTTGGCACGTAATAAACAGCGTTTTTCCTCGGTATAATAGCCTTGGAGTATACGGTGTAATTTAGCAGGCAGTTCGTTAGGCGAGATGTCGACAAGAAAACCCAGGCGCCCCAGGTTAATGCCAATTAAAGGGATGTCATATCCGACGATGGCACGGGCGGCGGCCAGAAAAGTTCCATCACCGCCGACAGCGATAACCAGATCGCAATGCTGCCCCAATATCTCCATTGAATATGAGCCAACGGAGTGGTTTTTAATAAACTTTACGCTGTCATCTGCGACAAGCACTGTGTATTGATGTTGCGTTAAATAATCATAAAGCCCGGTCAATGTTTCAGCAATGCCAGGGTCACTGGGTTTACCTATGATGCCTATATTCTTGAAAGGAGTCTGCATTGTTGTATAACAACCGGTAAAACGTTTGATTATACAAAAAAACAGCCTTCAGCCTATGAGTTTTACAGATTTATCGGGTTTTTTATCCTGGTAGAGCAGTTATCCATTACAGAGAGCATTATTTTTGTGAAAATAATGAACTGCTTCCTCAGGTTTACTAACGATTGAGTGGGGAATTATGGTAAAAATTGGCTCAAAATAATTGGTCACTTACGGTTTAATTTTGCTATCCAACAGCGATTTAAACGCTGATTGGTTTTCTTCGTGCTTGAAGGTTGCAAATTTTGATGAGAAGTCTTTACGAGCGTTGTCTCTGAGAGTGTCAAGATTCTGAATCAATACGCCCATGGCTAAAAGCGTGTTGGCAGGTGTGTGGTTATTCAACATTTCTTCACTGAACAGTTTTAAGGTATTTTCCTGAACAGCCAAGTCCTGAAAATTACCTAAAACCTCCTGTAAGCCTTTCAGGTTTTTAATGAAGTGCTTTAATTGACCTTCGGGATAAAGACTTTGGAAAAATTCCATCAGGTAGCGCAATTTCTTACAAGATTTTCTTAGTTCATGCAAGTCTTCAGAGGGCGACTGTTCGGTGATTGCATTGCCTTCCCGCAAAACACGCTTATAGTTTTTCCAAATTCTTCGATCTGCCAGTTTTTTAATGGTCAGTTTTGCATTGGGTTCTTCTGGTTTTAGCGGGGCTTGTGCTTTAAGATATTGTTCCCATTCATAGATCGTTGATAAATATTTGGCGGAGCGCAGTTTTTTTACAAGTGCCTTTTGTGCTTTTTGTTGTTTCGCGAGAAGAAAATCATAAAGCGGGTTTAGGTCATCGCGAATCGAGGCTGGCAAGCTGCTTTTGTACTCTGCAAAATTTAACAGGTAAACATCCAGATCTCGGGTAGAACCGGTGCTTTGTCCCAACCAGGAAAAAAAATCGACATAGTACGCGCTAATTTTATCTGGTAATACACCTTTAAGTTGACTGAGTCCGGCGCGGGTTCTTCGGACCGCTACTCTAAAGTCATGCAAAAATTCGCTATCGGTATCTGCAATTGTGCCTTGCTCATTATCTTTAATGGCCTTAAGCAGGTGACTGTAGATATATTTAGCCGCAATATCAGCTCGCATATCAGGATCCAGGTTGACATTCAACTTGGATGAATAGTCATTAGGCTTGCGGCCCTGCAATTTTAAGGCGGTGAGCAGTAATGGCTTGTTTGTGGGTGTTAATCCCAAATTTGTGGTGAGAGTCTCAATGACGTGCCCAGCAGCTTTGTCGTAGCCTTTGATAGTTTGCAATGTGACGCGATTATTGAACATATCGTGTTCTTCGATAACCAGGCGAAGTACAGTCTTTTCATCGTTATTAATGATGTTTAGATTATAAATTTCATAATCTAGATTGCACACGGGTAATAAAGCACGCATTTCCAATAGAGGTTCAAGGACGCTGCGTACTTGCTCTGATTCGAATTTTTGACCGAATGCGGGAACTTCCTTGATTTCTGTGCTGGCGATAATCAGGTCATTTTCAACGTTTCTTAATACTAAAATTGATGCTGTTTTGGAGCGGTCAAATTCGCAAGTGATGCCGTTTGTGTAAAGCCGCCAATCAAAGCTGTCATAATAGGTCTTGAGGGAATACTGTCTGGAAACCAGTTGTGTGCGAGCCTTATTACTAAGTTTTGCAATAAATTTTTCAGCAGTTAGACTCGCGGGGCAATCAAATTGTAGGGACATATTGAGCAGGATGCGTAGGTTTTTGTAGTGATCAGTTAAACCTAACCATATTAATAATGCAGTATTAACATTTAATGACAATGTCACAATAAATGGTTATCTTAACTGATTGCCGGGCATTATCATATAAAATACACCGAGGTAATAGATAGAATGAATAGAGAATTATGGTTACTCAGGCATGGGAAATCTGACCGCAATCTTGCTGTGGATGATTTTGACCGGCCTTTAAAAAAACGTGGCAAACGAGATGCTGGACGTATCGGCACGTGGTTGCATCAACTGCATCTAATACCCGATTGGATCGTGAGTTCGCCAGCAAAAAGAGCTATTTTAACAGCGAAAATTGTTCATAAAGCCATTGCCCTGGAAGGGTTAGTTATTAACCAGGATAAGCGTTTATATCAAGAGGGTTTTGAGCGCTTGAAAACAGTATTAGCTGAATGTCCTTTGGGTGCCAGACGAGTTTTGCTGGTGGGGCATAATCCGGAATTGGAAGACTTGCTTATTAATTTGGTGGGTGCTACCAACTTGCCTGATGCTGAAAAATTGTTGCCCACGGCTACTCTAGCCAGGTTGCTGATGCCAAATGACTGGACTGATCTGGATGCGGGCTGCGCCAAACTTCAGTCGATTGTATATGCTAAATCCTTACCTGAAGAGTCTATTCAATAGGGTGTTCTGTATCTGCATTCATGGCAGGGATATACATAAGATTATGAGGCTGTCATAATCTTGTCATATTAAATTAATATTCTTGTTACTTTAAGTGCACATAATAGATCCACAATAATTAACTTGAGATTTGATAATGAAATTATCTTTTAAGACAAAATCGCTAATCGCAGCGATGGGTTTTGCTTCCGTGGCATTGGTTAGTGGTACTGCTGGCGCGGTACAAACGGTTGATGCAGGCGTGCCTGACTACCAAAAAGCCAGTGGTATCTCCGGTAACTTGTCCAGCGTGGGCTCTGACACACTGGCAAATCTGATGACACTCTGGGCTGAAGAATTTAATCGCGAATATCCTAATGTGAATATTCAAATTCAGGCTGCGGGATCTTCTACTGCGCCACCTGCATTAACTGAAGGCACATCAAATCTTGGTCCCATGAGTCGCGAGATGAAAGATGACGAACTGGAAGCTTTCGAAGACAAGTACGGTTACAAACCTGTTGCTGTTCCTGTTGCTATCGATGCTCTGGCTGTGATGGTCAATAAGGACAATCCTGTTAAAGGTCTGACTATTCCGCAGGTTGATGCAATATTTTCTGCTACCCGCAAATGCGGCTACCCAACTGATATTGAAACATGGGGAGATGCAGGTGTCGGTGTGTGGGGCGCAAAAAGCATTCAGTTATACGGACGTAACTCGGTTTCCGGTACTTACGGCTACTTTAAAGAACACGCTTTATGTAAAGGCGATTTCAAAAGCAACGTAAATGAACAGCCAGGATCAGCCTCTGTGGTGCAATCCGTAACCTCATCAAAGAATGGTATCGGTTATTCTGGCATGGGTTATAGCACATCAGGAATCAGAATGGTGCCTCTAGCCAAGAAAGCGGGTCAACCTTTTGTTGATGCAACACCTGAAAATGCCGTTAAAGGCACTTATCCATTGACACGTTATTTGTACGTTTATGTGAATAAAAAGCCAAATCAACCGTTAGCGCCTTTAGAAAACGAATTTATGAAAATGGTGTTATCTAAAACCGGTCAGCAGGTTGTAATAAAAGATGGCTATATTCCATTGCCTGCAAACGTAATTCAAAAAGCACTGACACTTATAAAATAAGGTTTTTTATATATTCATCAAGGACATGGAGCGCGTTTATCTTTCCCCTCACTCAAAGGATGAACCGGGGTGAGGGTTTCCTGAAAGGCGCAATCCATGATTGTAAGCAGTATTGCAACATCGTATGATGACTAGAATGCATCCTTAAAAATTTTTCTTCATAAGGGGATGATATGAAAACTGAGCATAACTCATCATTCGATACTTTTACTGGCGGCATTGACTTGGACGAATTTCGAAAAATGGTTGTAGTGAATGCATATTATAGAGCCGAAAAAAGAGGTTTTGAGCTTGGCCATGAAATGAATGATTGGCTGGAAGCCGAGCGGGAAATAAGAAGTCAGCGCCGCTATTGGCTTCGATAAGCTGCTTGATGTCTTAATCTATCTTATCAAATCCTGCAATCTCCAAACAGGAAACCATAGCCGGAGCATACCGGGGAGTTGCAACTCCGGCCGGCTTGGTAAATAACCGATCAAGGAACTTCTGTAAAAAAAGGCTTTAACTGTTGTGCAGGGTTGCATAGACAAGGATGTTAGTCTGGATTAACTGGTTATTTCCCTCTCGTAATTGCAAGGGTTAATGCGGACAGGACTTCGGCTGAGATTTGTTTATCGAATTTCAGCCTTTTTTTTAAACTTTGCTCAATCTTTGTCACATCTCATTTCTAAAACTCCCCATGCCTGAAATAAACATACCAAAAGAATATTCCTCAGCCCTGAAACAGTCTGCCGGTAGCGTTCATGAGCGCTGGCGGCTTGTCAAGGATGCGGTTGCACGTTATGGTATAATTGCAGGCGGTCTCGGTGTGATCGTAGCTATCGTTATGATTTTCTTTTATTTGCTGTATGTGGTTTACCCTTTATTTCTTTCGGCAACAGTTGAATCGGTTAGTCAATATGATGTGCCGGAATCCGCTTTGGGTAAAACAGTTCTGATGGAGATAGAAGAACAAAATGAAGTGGCGGTCCGGTTTACCGACACTGGACAAGTAATATTTTTTGCCGTGGCGACCGGCAAACCTGTTTTAACTGAAACCGTAAAAATTCCTGAAGGCGCTCAAATTGTGAGCTTTCATCAGGGCAGCCCTAACAATGAGGGCGCGGTAATTTACGGCTTGTCTGATGGCAAAGCCATTATCGTGAAGCATCAATACAAAATCAGCTACCCCAATAATGTTCGCCTGATCACGCCATCATTAGCTTATCCGATGGGCGAAGCGCCTCTGGTGATAGATGAGTCAGGTGCGGCGTTGGAAAAAATCGCCGTTAAAATCGGCGATAACGCAAGCACGATAGTGGCAAAATCCGCTGATAAAATTCGCTTAAGCCATTTTGAAATGGAAAAGTCCTTGTTTTCTGATGAAGTAACTGTAACCCGTACAGATTCGGTTTTAGACTATGCGGCTGAGGATGTTACCGATATCCTGATTGATAAGGAGGAACATAATCTTTATTTACTCAGCAAATCCGGCCGCTTGGGATTGATTGATATTACTGATAAAAGCGCGCCTGTTCTTACCCAGGAGCAAAATGTAGTTGAGGCAGGACAAAAGATTACCAGCGTCGCATTTTTAAATGGTGATCTTTCCCTGATGATTGGCGATTCGAGCGGTTTGGTATCCCAGTGGAGCAAGGTCAGGGATAAGTTAAATCATTTTTCCATGCAGAAAATCAGAGCCTTTAAAGTATCGGATAAAGCAGTCGTCTTGATAAATCCGGAACAACGCCGTAAAGGCTTCATGACAGTCGATGCCGATGACACACTGGGTATTTATCATTCGACTTCTGAACGGGAAATGATAAAAGAGCAGGTTGCTAATTCACACCCTGTCGCAGCGGCGATATCACCCAGAGCCAATACGGTGTTAGTACAGTCTGAAGACGGTAAAATAAACTTCTGGAGAGTGGATAATGAACATCCTGAGGTGTCCTTAGGGTCGCTTTGGCGGGAAGTGTGGTACGAAAGTTATCCCAAACCGGATTATATCTGGCAGTCGTCTTCGGCAAACAGCGACTTTGAACCCAAATACAGTTTAACACCTTTAGTTTTTGGTACGCTGAAGGCTGCCTTTTATGCCATGTTGGTGGCTATTCCTTTAGCCCTGATGGGCGCCATATATACCGCGTACTTTATGACACCAAGAATGCGGCAGTTTATTAAACCATCCATTGAACTCATAGGGGCATTGCCTACGGTAATTTTGGGGTTCCTAGCCGGGTTATGGCTGGCGCCGATTATTGAAGAGCATTTGGCGGGTCTGTTTTCATTGCTCATGATTATCCCCTTGGGTGTTATGTTGTTTGCATACGCCTGGCAATATTTGCCCAAAAGCATTCAGCAGAAGATACCGGAAGGATGGGAAAGCACTATTTTGATACCGGTTATTTTGCTGTGCGCCTGGTTTGCATTTACCGTGAGTGTGCCATTGGAAGCTTTTTTATTTCATGGCACTCTTCGTGAATGGTTTAAGAACGAACTGGGTATCGGCTATGATCAACGCAATGCGCTGGTAGTTGGAATCGCAATGGGGTTTGCTGTCATACCGACAATTTTTTCAATTGCCGAGGATGCTATTTTCAGCGTGCCCAAGCATTTAACTGTAGGTTCTCTGGCGTTGGGCGCAACACCTTGGCAAACCATGATTGAGGTTGTGTTATTAACCGCCAGTCCGGGAATTTTTTCTGCTGTGATGATTGGTCTGGGCCGCGCAGTGGGCGAAACCATGATTGTGTTAATGGCGACAGGGAATACGCCAGTGATGGATTTAAGCGTTTTTCAGGGTCTGCGGACGCTTGCTGCCAATATTGCCGTGGAAATGCCTGAAGCAGAAGTGAATAGCACACATTATCGGGTCTTGTTTCTGTCGGCTTTGGTGCTTTTTATGTTTACTTTTGTTGTTAATACCTTGGCTGAAATTATTCGTCAGCGCTTGCGTGAAAAATATAGCTCATTATGATGAAATTATGGTTTAAAAGTGGAGCCCCCTGGATATGGCTCAATGCGGCGGCAATTAGCACCTGCCTTATTATGATTATAGGGGTTTTGGGTCTGATTGCGGTGCGTGGTGTAGGACATTTCTGGCCACATCAAGTGACCCGGTTCAGTTATCAGGAAGAAGGTAACGAGCCCCAGATAATTATTGGCGAGAAAGTTGAAACCAGCATAACGCCGGCTGCGATGGCTAAATCGACCGGCTTTAAAATGGCCGATAATGAAGACACCCTGGTGCAGTATTTAATAAAAACCGGTAACCGTGATGTGACCGGGTCCGACTTTCGCTGGATACAGGAACGTAATGTGGTGGAGCAAAGCGATCCGGCGGAAATCATGGTTGTGGAACGCCGGGAGTGGGGTAATTTTTATGGACAATTGCTCGAAGTTAAAGAGAAGGGTAAAACTATCGCTACAGGAGAGCAGGCTTGGCCTGTCCTTCAGACCAAGATAGAAGAAGCTTTAGCGGTTTTTAATGAAATAACACGTTTGGAAAAAAAGGAAATTGGTGCAATAAACTATAGTTTGGAACGCTTAAGGCTTAAACAAAGAAAGCTGGAATTGAAAAACAGCCTGGATGATGCCGCGAAACAACAGATTGCTGCAGAAAAAGCCGGCTATGAAGCTGAATATAAAGAATATCAAACACAGTTAGCTGGTTTATACCAGAAAATACGGCTCGATAGCCTAGTAGCCAAAACTGAAAGCGGCAGTTCTCTGGAAATTCCTTTGGCCAAAGTAGTCAGAGCTTTTCAGCCTAATAACATGAGCTTATTTGATAAAATCGTTCATTATGGAACCAAAGTGGTTGAATTTTTAGCCAATGATCCGAGGGAGGCCAATACCGAAGGCGGCATTTTTCCGGCCATATTCGGTACCGTGATGATGGTGATGATGATGTCGGTTATTGTTACGCCATTTGGCGTGATTGCGGCCGTATATTTGCGGGAGTACGCCAAACAAGGCTTTACAACCCGACTGATCAGAATTGCAGTCAACAATCTTGCAGGTGTCCCTTCTGTTGTTTATGGGGTATTCGGATTGGGCTTTTTTGTTTATATATTGGGCGGCAACATCGACCAATTGTTTTTTCCTGAAGCAGCTCCGGCACCGGTCTACGGTACGCCTGGATTGTTGTGGGCTTCAATTACCCTGGCCTTGTTAACCCTGCCTGTTGTAATCGTGTCAACGGAAGAAGGTTTGGCGCGTATTCCCAGTTCCATGCGTGAAGGAAGTTTGGCGTTAGGGGCTACCAAAATTGAGACTTTATGGCTTACCGTATTACCCATGGCAAGTCCCGCGATGATGACCGGTTTGATTCTGGCTGTAGCACGGGCAGCGGGAGAAGTCGCACCGTTGATGCTGGTGGGTGTAGTTAAGCTGGCGCCAACATTACCTTTGGATGGCAATTTTCCTTTTCTGCATCTGGATAGAAAGTTTATGCACTTGGGGTTCCATATTTATGATGTCGGTTTTCAAAGTCCCAATGTTGAGGCAGCGAGACCATTGGTTTATGCAACAGCATTATTACTGGTTTTGGTAGTTGTAGGGCTTAATCTGGCTGCAATTGTCATCAGAAATAATCTCAGAGAAAAATTTCGGGAACTGGAAGGTTAAATAAATGACAGCACAACAAGAACGTATACACACAATTGATATGAGTTCCGTTTTGCGAGGCAAGGAAAAGTCTCAACACCCTGATGAAATCTGTATCAAGGTTGAAAATTTAAACCTGTTTTACGGTGAAAAGCAGGCGTTATTTGACATCAATATGGAAATGCCCAAGAAAAAGGTGACTGCCTATATTGGCCCCAGTGGTTGTGGCAAATCAACGTTGTTGCGTTGTATTAACCGGATGAATGATCTCGTGGACATCGCAAAAATTGACGGTCAAATTCTGCTGGACGGTGAAAATATTTATGATAAGGCCGTTAATGTAGCCGCTTTGCGCAGACGGGTTGGCATGGTATTTCAAAAGCCAAATCCTTTCCCCAAGTCAATATTTGAAAATGTAGCTTATGGCCTTCGAATTCAGGGTGTTAATGACAAACGAATATTGGAAGAAACCGTCGAAAACTCCTTGCGCGGCGCGGCGCTCTGGGATGAAATGAAGGACCGCTTGAATGACAACGCCCTCGGCATATCTGGCGGGCAACAACAAAGACTGGTTATTGCCAGAGCGATAGCGATTCAACCTGAGGTGTTATTGCTGGACGAGCCTGCATCTGCCTTGGATCCTATTTCGACATTAAAAATTGAAGAGCTGATCAATGAACTTAAAGAAAAATTCACTATAGTTATTGTCACGCACAATATGCAGCAGGCGGCGCGTGTTTCCGATTATACGGCGTTTATGTATATGGGCGAATTGATAGAGATAGGTACAACCAGCGAGTTATTTACCAATCCTGTAAAAAAACAAACAGAAGATTATATTACCGGTCGGTACGGATAATCAGGAGCAGGCAATGGACAACAGTAAAATTGGGCATCACATATCCGAGCAGTTTAATAAAGAACTGGAAGATATACGCAATAAAGTGTTAATCATGGGCGGTTTGGTTGAGCAGCAAATAGAAATGGCTGTAGAGGCATTCACTACAGGGGATATGGAACTGGCTGAACTGGTTATCAAGCAGGATAATCAGGTCGACGCTCTGGAAATGGCAATTGACTTGGAATGTACGCAGATTCTGGCATTGAGGCAACCTACGGCATTTGATTTAAGATTGTTGATTACGGTGATTAAAATCATTCATGAGATTGAAAGAGTAGGCGATAAAGCTGAACGCGTCGCGGAAATGGCAATTCAGTTAGCGGGAGTCGAAAGCAAATTTCCTCATCATGAATTAGAGCACATGGCTGGATTGGTTAAAAACATGATGCATGACGCACTGGACGCCTTTGCCAGAATGACGCTGGAGAACGTATCTCAAATTACCGAACGTGATGATAATGTTGATCGTGAATATGACAATATTCTCAGGCAGTTGATTACCCGGATGATGGAAGACCCCAGAAATATAACCAGGACTCTAGATGTACTCTGGACGGTTCGCGCCCTGGAAAGAATTGGCGATCATGCCTGTTATATCTGTGAACATCTTGTTTACATGATTAAAGGCGAAGATGTACGCCATTTAAGCCATGAAGAATTGGAAAAGAAAGTCAACGTTCCAAGGTAATACTCCACAGTAAATACGTTTTACCACTCAGGCTATGTATCAGTAAGGCCTTGCTAGTCAAACCGGAACATTCCGCCGCTGTTGTTGTATGAAAATGTGTTTTTGACACTGTACGCAACAGCACCTTGAATCTGCACGAACTCCAAGTCCGTCTAGTTCGGTCCGTCGAAGCCGAGATCATTTTAGGGCCGAAACTTGAACGGGCCTGATGGCCCGAATCCGGACTCACCAGCTTTAACTGATGTTTGTTCTGTTTTCGTGAGTTACCTACTTTGTCGATTCACCTTTGCTCTCAAGTTCAGATAATTCTGTCAGTGTATTGATGTTAGTAAATATCTCAGGCTCTTTGCTGAAATCGGCTTTCACCATTTTCTGTTGTTCCAGCCAACGGTCAAGTTTACGTTGGCCACTAGCCAAATAGTCTTGCAGGCTGGATTGTAGCGATGTTTTTATTGCTAAAAAAACCGGATGTAAGCGTTCTCCATCAAAAGCAACGGCGACATCGGCATCATTTTCTGCACGTGTAGCTAACAATCTTTGCAAATGTTCAGCCTTAATTAACGGCGAATCACAGGGAATAACAACCAGTACATCCGCATTTGTATTGAGCATTGCGGTTAAGACACCCGCCAAAGGCCCGTCAAAAGTGTCGGTTTGATCGGCAACTACAGTTAATCCAAACGTCTCATACTGTTCCCTGTTACGATTGGCATTAATAATCGACTGATCGGCAACAGAGGTAAGGGCGGCTATGGCATAACTCACCATCGGGCGGCCTTTATAGTTTATCAGGCCTTTATCCCGATTATTCATGCGCCGGGCAAGTCCGCCGGCAAGAATAACACCTGTTATTATTGTTTTATTGTTCATACTGCAAAATCCTTTGTTTTTACTTAACGGCTCTGACAATAAGCCATTAAATCATTTTTAAGTTAAAATGAACGAACAATTAAAATACCAGTATGGTTTACAGTCGCGCAGTAGAGGAAGACATGCCTAACTTGGCCACCAAACAAGCTACTTATCAGGACATTATTGATTTACCCGAAAATATCGTCGGCGAGATAATTAACGGACAACTGGAAACTCATCCACGTCCCGCGCCTAAACATGCTGTAGCCTCTTCATCTATTGGTGCTGAACTGGTTGCGCCTTTTCAAAAGGGTCGAGGCGGTCCTGGTGGCTGGTGGATTTTAGATGAGCCTGAATGTCATTTGGGCTCACATGTTTTAGTGCCTGATCTTGCGGGCTGGCGCAAGCAAAGAATGCCCGATTTACCAGAAACAGCCTGGTTTGATGTTGTTCCTGACTGGGTTTGTGAAGTTTTATCACCCTCATCAGCACGAGTAGATCGTATTGTTAAAATGCCCCTCTATGCACAACTGGGTGTCTTGCATCTGTGGCTGATTGACCCTAACCTGCAAACTATAGAAGCCTTCCAATTGCATGATTCGCATTGGCTATTAATCGGTGCCTTTGCCAATGACCAGGCTGTATCTATCGCTCCATTTGCCGAGCATACCTTTTCACTTTCTGATTTATGGGAATAAGAGTATCACCAATGAAAAATAAATACACATCAACCATTTTAAGCCTTAGCCTGTGTGCTGCCATTGCCGGCTGTACAACGACACCTGAAAAAACAGTTGAACAAGCGCCCGCTGAACCAACGCCTGTGGTCAACGACTATCCGACAAGGGATCGCGTTGAATATGTATTAAACTGCGTTGCTCAACATGGCGGACTCACCTACATAACCCAATACGCTTGCGGTTGCAAAATTGATAAGATCGCTGAAAAACTGACGTTTAGCGAATATGAAGCGGCAAAAACATTTACTTATTTAAGCAAAGGGCAGACGGGGGATGCCGGCGGTGTTTTCCGTGATCCTGCCCAGTCTAAAGATTTAAGGAAACGGCTTAAAGAAGCGGAGGCTTATGCCGAAAAAAACTGTTTTGTAAAATAGATAAACTGCGTAGACCCCATCTATAGCAACTCAATGACCATGCGTGACGGGGTTTAAAACCACGTCTCGAATGTTCGGCCGTGCAGATAATTATAAACAACACCAGAAATCCTAAAGAGGAAGCGGGGATGAAAAATACACTCAAAACAATAGTAAATTATGTGCTTATCGGCGTGATCGGGTTTATCCCCATTGCGCTCGTGTTTCAAATTGTTATTTATGTTGAACGATTTTTGAAAGATTTTGTTTTACTTGTGCACGGTAGATATGAAAATCCGTTGGTGACAATTGCCTTATTCGCTGCCGCCATAGCGTTGTTATACTATTTTGGCAAGCTGCTCAAGCATGATAAAGCGCACTTGCTGTACTTTCTGGAGACTTTTATTCAGCGTATTCCCATCATAGGCACTATTTACCGAGTCACTCGCAAACTGTTGAGATTATTCCTGAATACCGAAGAGTCTACAGTCCGTGAAGTCGTTTATGTCGAATATCCGAAAGACGGCATGTGGGTTCCTGCCTATGTCACCAATCGAATTGATGATTGCTATATTTTGTATGTCCCCACCTCGCCTAACCCGACCTCAGGCTTTACCGTAATGGTTCATAAGTCCAAGATCATCAAGTCGAATATGAATATCGAAGAAGTTTCGAGTTTCGTGATCAGTGTCGGCGTCGATTATGCCAAACCTGAAGATGTGAGTGCATTTTACAAATAATTTCCGGATAAGTATTATGGGGGACGGACGACTCCCAAGTTCTTGCAAACGAGTTCAGTATGAGGCAACAAGACAGGCTATGATCCAAGCCATTC
>CAYVFT010000090.1:0-15974 GCA_964450225.1 uncultured Crenothrix sp.
TTTGTCTAACAATGCATTGTTTTTAATCGTTATTTTGTGGGGATACCTCAGGGCCGGCGCCCACTATATTGATAGTTTTGTCGTTAGCGTCCGTGCGTGCTATAAATTGCTCCAGAACAGTGGCAAAACAGTGTTGGCTGATGGTCTTCAGATCATATACATCGGGCTCTGTAACTGATTGGATGGGTAAGGAACCTGTAGCGATCAGTAGATAATCGAATGGCAAGCTTTCTTCACCAAGCTGGACGGCCTTGTTCGTATTCCAGACTCTAAGCTGGTGTTCATCGAAGTGGATTGCCTGCTGTTTATGGATAAAATCAAAGCGTTTGGCTAATAAACTATAAGGGATTTGAATCTTGTCCCGAGGAAGATGCACAGTTTCATGCAAACGGGTAATAATCAAATGATCGGGACGCGGGTCAAGCAGGGTGATTTCGGCATCAGGCGCTTGTTTTCTCAAGGTAATCAAGGCCGATAAACCGGCATAGCCACCGCCAATAATGATCACTTTAAGTGGTTCGGTTTTTTTTCGTGTTACGGTATTCATAATTACTCGATATCAATGTGTACTTCATTACGACGAAGAAACGACAGTGTCCAGGGCGGGCCATAAGCGGCAGAGCGAGAAGGAGAAAGGACCTGGTAACTCTGTTGAGTTAGCCAGTTTTTTAATTCTTTGGACTTTTCCTCTATACATTGTTCAGAGGGGCTGCCGGATTATTGAATAACGGCGACTTTTTTGTCAGCACTGGATTCATAACATCAGTATACTTATTTTTTGCAATTAATTTGTACTTGCTACTGCCATGATCAATTAATGCTTGAAAACATTTTCTATAAAAATTGCAATGTGATCATCATAGGAAAAATTATCCCAATCACGATCAAGGGTGGAATAAGTGATGGTGGTATTACCACCATTTGAACGGTTAATTCTATGTAGGGCGGAGCCGCCATTGACGCCATCTATATCACTGTTATTTGGCAGTACTACGTTGCCCCGTCAATAGATGAATGCTTTAGGTGATACGGCACGCATAATGCCAAATACATTTTGTGAATGGTTAATTTGCGACCCAGCAAGACGGTCATAATTAGTCCGGCCAGTTTCATCCGTACAACCACTTTCCGTCATATAAATACCTAATCTCACTGTCTTGTGCGACACTCAGCTTGTTGCCAAGGAGTTTGATATTGGCAGCCGCCATTGCGTTGTTGATAACGATCTTTGATCGGGAAGTAAAGTTCCAGACCGGATAATTATGCAACAATGGTATCAACTAATCTGCGTAGTATTGCGCCTATCAATACAGTTGCAACACTGGATTGACCTTCCGCAATGGTCGTTTTAGGTTCTCTGCTTGTTGAAAATCCGTAGCGTTCTGCGAAAGCACTCAATTTTTTGGATTGAGCATTAACATGCCTTTCCAGTGATAATCGACCAGCAAGTTTTTCGTCCAAGGTGAGAAGCTCATCCTTGGTAAGGGATTTGCCGTTGCGTTCCAAGTTTTCGATGCGACCATCCTTTACAATGGCGACACCTTGCTCGGCTTCTCTTCTGGTCGATAAATTCACTTTTAGTTTTCCGTTATCGCCTAATGAAGTTAATTTTTTCAATTGCAACGGACTAATCACGGTTTTGGCTGCATTCGATTCCAGACTTACTTCTATTCCATTTTGATAAATGCGTTGGTAGGCAGTGCCGTTAACAGTCATTAATATTTGAAAGCTGTATTCGCTGCCGTTAATAAGTTTGCTACAGGTTGCAATCACAGTATCAGCTGCTAATACTGAGCTAGAGCTGGCGATAATGGCTATTCCGATAGCGATCACTAAGCTATGTTTTACAAATGTCATTTTCCTTTACCTCACGTAGGGTTATCTGTGGTGGCTTGGCTAGAACTTCCAGTGGCTTGACCATAGGTTTTTATGACCAACATCACGGTTTTCATAAAGCCTGACCGTAGTTTAAAGATGAGGATGGATTTTTATAGTAACTATTTCACAATGGCTTTGTGGAATAGTTACGTTCTCAAGGTTGCTGTTTTTTGAGTTGCACTGGAGTTAACTCGTTAGAAAAATTTATTTAAGTTTGATTAGGGAAGCAAAATCCAGCATTTGACAAACTTCTTCGCCTTCAGATCGTCAAAAAAACAGCACATTGAAGATGATGCGGCATGCACTGAAAAGAGGGACCGGTTTGCTGATTCCTTTAAGGGTGAGCATACCCTCTACCGACGATATTTTGGCACCGTCAAGATTGACTTTGCTGGAGATAAAGTTAGCGATTGGGTACTTGGCGGTATCCAGAAAATCAGCTCCCTGGATGTGTTCGTTGAACAAGGGGTAACCGGTATCGACTGAAAGAGTGTCGATGGTTACATTAAACTTCCGGCTGGTTCGACTAAAAAGCATAATATATTGCTCGTTCCTATCCAATATTTGGATTAAATATAATGACACCTCATATTACCCTTGAACAATGGCGATCACTCATCGCGGTGGTGGACTCTGGTAGTTACGCCAAGGCAGCGGAAATCCTGCACAAAAGCCAATCTGCTGTTACCTACGCGGTGCAAAAAATCGAATCGTTGCTTGACGTGAAAGCATTCGAAATTCAAGGGCGCAAAGCCATACTTACGCCAACTGGACAGATGCTTTACCGACGTGCGTTGGCATTAGTCGAGGAGGCAAGCGATCTGGAGCGAGCGGCTCACATGTTATCGGCAGGTTGGGAGGCGGAGATTTACATCGCGGCTGAAATCCTTTTTCCTTCTCGACTACTATTGGCCTGCCTGGATCGCTTCGGCCAAGAAAGTCCACGAACACGGGTTGAATTGATTGAGTCGGTGCTAGGAGGAACTGCCGATGCGCTGCTTAAGGGAGACGCCGACTTGGTGATTTCACCCCAGCAGCCGTCGGGTTTTCTAGGCGAACTGCTGATGCGAATACGCTTGATCGCCGTCGCGCATGCCGACCATCCTTTGCATCAGTATGACCGAGAGCTAACCTATCGGGACCTGCACAGCTATCGGCATTTGGTGGTGCGGGATTCAGGCAGCAAGCGCGACCGGCGCGCGGCGACTGTCGAAGTTGATCAGCGCTGGACGGTAAGCCAGGTTGCCACTTCGATTCAGGCCGTCTCCATGGGTTTCGGTTTTGCCTGGCTACCGGAAGAGCATATCCGTGAGGAGTTAAAGACAGGACTGCTTAGGCCACTACTTTTAAGGGAAGGTGGAATACTTGAAGTTCCGCTATACATGATTTTGGCCAATCCAGACTTTGTTGGCCCAGGGGTGAGGCGCTTGGCCGAGATCATCAGGGAATCGGTTGCAACTTGCATAACTGCCGATGCCGCTCAGGAGAGGCCATACTGAACATAAAGAATTTTGTGACTTTCGTTGTAACTATATACCGTAAACACTGAACCGGCATTTCATCTTTTGACGATGATCGGTTTGTTGGGAAGCTCATTGGGATTATCCGCACTGGAAGGGAAGTGAGTAGCCAGCATTATCGTTATTTGTTCAATACCTTCAAGCGATCCACGCCGAAATTCACCTTGTCGAAAGGCGCGCTGCATAGTCTGTGCTACTGCGTCCCACTCAGCCTGTGGCACACGCCTGGCAATGCCGCGGTCAGCAACGATATGAACTTCCCTGTCGGCCAATAATACATAAATTAACACACCGCTGTTTTCTTCGGTGTCCCATATCCTTAAAATCGAAAACATTTCAGTCGCACGCTGGCGCGCTGACATGCCATGCCACACCCAGCTGGGTGCAAGGGAATTTTCAATAGCAAAGCGAAGTTCGCCACGGTGCTGGCCCTCGGACCGTTTTACCGCAATTTCAATATCCTTGAGTACGGCTGCAGGAAACGCCAGTCGCCAACGCCACGGTGGCATGAAGGTATGCATAAACCAGCGTTTAATGTTTACCATGATCCTGATGCGCCTCCCCCGCCAAAACTGCCGCCACCGCCGCCACCCCATGATCCGCCAGAACCACCGCCGAAACCGCCGCCACCATAACCACCACCACTAGACCAGCCGCCACCGCCACTCTGACGAACTCCGACGATGAAAAAAACCATGAGTCCGATCAGCATTGCCGCAAAACCCAATCCAAAAAACAGTGCTGCCACTGTGCCACTGCCTAAACCAGCCAGCATTCCGCCCATCACCCGGCCCATCATCGCAGACAAGATAAAACCAGCAATCAAGCCGCCGAACAGGATGAACATAAAAGACCCGTCATCCATCCTGGCGCTCGGCTTATTTTGTGGCGCGGGCAATGTCTCACCTTCAATCAGTTGCATAAGTTGTGAAACTCCTGCATTAATTCCGCCGGCAAAGTCACCCCTCTTGAAAAACGGCGTGATTGTCTCGGCAATAACGCGCTTGGCAATCGCATCTGGTATAACGCCTTCCAAACCATAACCCACTTCCAGGCGTAATTTGCGGTCGTCTTTTGCGATAATCAAAATGACGCCGTCATCGATATTTTTGCGGCCAATTTTCCAGGCTTCTGCAACGCGAATACCGAATTGGGCTATATCTTCCGGTTCAGTGGTAGGGACAATCAGAATGGTAATCTGGCTGCCCTTTTTGGTCTCGAATGCTGCCAAACTGTTTTCCAGTGCCGTGGTTTGTTGAGCGCTGAGAGTGCCCGTAAGATCGGTAACTCGATGCGATAGCTCAGGAATGTCAACCTGCGCCAAAACCGCTGTAAAAAACAGCAGCAGGAAAATCCCGAACCCGTAACGGACAAATGGCAGCATTATCGATTAAACCTTATTGGCCGGGAGCCATAGCAGGAGCAGGTTCAGGCGCGAGACCAGGTGCAAGTGCTGGTGCTGGTGGAAGAGCTGGTTTAGGCGCAGGCGTACCAAAGTCAACTTTGGGCGGTTCTGAAATAGCTTTTTCATTTTCTACGGTAAAACTGGGCTTGGTCTTGTGGCCGAACAGCATTGCTGTAAGATTGGTCGGGAACGACCTCACTATAATATTGTATTCCTTGACAGCGGCTATATAGCGATTACGCGCCACTGTAATCCGGTTTTCCGTACCTTCCAGTTGCGCCTGTAGGTCCCGGAACAAACCATCAGCTTTAAGTTGGGGATAATTCTCCGCAACGACTAACAGACGTGAAATCGCACTGGTCATCTGCCCCTGAGCGGCGATGAATTTCGTGAAAGCCTCTTCGTTATTAAGCAGTTCCGGAGTAGCCTGTATCGCTCCGACTCTGGCACGCGCCTCGGTAACCTGAGTCAGCACCTCTTTTTCGTGAGCTGCATAGCCCTTTACTACATTCACCAGATTCGGGACCAGATCGGCCCGGCGCTGGTACTGATTCAATACTTCCGCCCATGAAGCTTTAATGTTTTCATCAGTAGACTGTAAGGTGTTATAGCCGCAACCGGACAAGGTTGTGATCATAAATAAAGTAATTAGCCGTCTAAACATATCGATCTCTTTGTTATTAGTGTTAGAAGCCCTAAGCTCGAGGGAATAGGAGTAATTTTCTTTAGTTAACATCATGAGGACAATTAGCCCGCTTCAAGAGGAAGCAGCTAAGCCAGTTTTCTGCATTCAGTTATACCGTATTAACTTTAGGGGATGGCCCAAATTCGTTTATTTCCGGCTTGCTATCAAGCACCATAAAATACAAGAATACAATTGCGCCAAGCACAGGTACAAAAGTAATCAGCAACCACCATCCACTTCGGCCAGTGTCGTGCAGTCGTCTTACAGATACGGCCATTCCGGGAATCATGACTCCCAAAGCATAAATGCCGCTTAAGATGCCCAAACCTGTTTCGGGGTTTATGTTGCCTGTCAACCAGTCAACATAAACCAGCGCCATGCTGATAAGGATATTGAATAGTATGAAAAACCAATATTCTTTGCGTCCTGCCCGACCTTCAAACACCGCATATTTTTTTAATACTTCAAGATACCAGTTCATAAAGCTATAACACTCCTGCCACTACATTAACGTTAATGGCGATATAAAATGTTGAAGAAAAATGCCGCCGTCCTGTGCTACCAAGCGATGCGGCGTATAGATTGATCGAAAATATGAACATCAGAAATCAATATTGTCATGCTAAATTCTACAGAGGAATACTTAAAATCCCATCTGCTTTGAGTAAGCCTATAATATGTTGTTTCCAGAATTTTAATTATCAGCTATCACAAGAGACATAACAAAAAATTCTTCACTTAATGCCTATAGATGGAGGTTACAATGCCACGCGTCGTTGCTCTATATCGTTATCCTGTCAAGAGCTTTACGCCCGAAGTGTGTGAGGTTTTAACCGTCCTCGACGAAGGGCGAATTGCCGGAGATCGGGTGCTCGGTATCCGGTTTGCCAATTCAGGCGTGCTTGATGATGCCTGGAGCAAAAAGCACGAATTCGTTGCGTTGGTAAACACACCCGGTCTGGCACGACTTAAACTTCGGTTTGAGCATAAGGCGCTTCGGCTGCGCATCAGCATGGAGGGCACCGTTCTGGTCGATGAAGTGCTGGATGATAACGGTCGTAAGCAAATAGCGGCGGCGATCGAAAATTATGTGCTCCAGCTGGATGAGAATCCGCTTTCTGCGCATCCGGATCGGCTCCCGCTACGTGTCGTAGGAGACGGGATTACGTCCCGGTATCAGGATAACGAAGCAGGGCAGATAACGTTGCATAGCCGCGAAAGTCTGGCTGCTGTCGCCGCTGCTGTTGGTGATGCAAACCTCAGCGAGCTTCGTTTTCGTTCAAACATCGCTATTGAAGGTCTGGAGGCTTGGGAAGAGCAGAGCTGGGTAGGGCGAAAGATTCGTATAGGCAAGGTTAGCTTCGATGTGGTGACGCCGAAAGGGAGATGTCTTGCTCCGCAGGCGAATCCTGACTCCGGCAAACGGGACTTACCGATTCTCAAAACATTGACCCATGCCTTTAATCAGGAAAAGCCGACTTTCGCAATTGCGATGGTTACCAGTGGAGCTGGAGGGCAGATTCATGTTGGCGATAAAGTCAGTCTTCTAGATTGAAGGCTGGCCCGGAGAAATGGGTTGACATATAACAGGCGTAAGTTCACAAAAGTGACTCTAAATATGTCTTCAAAACCGCGGCATTATTGAGATTGGTTTCCTTGGTACTAAACAGGAGAGTGGCATTTCCATCCCCGATTTTGGCGATAAGTTCCTGTACCGCATCAGGATTGTTCTGTAATTCAGTAACATATTTACGCTGGAATTCAGGCCACTTCTCCTCTTCATGTTGATACCAGCGACGAAGCTCATTTGAGGGAGCCACTTTCTTGGCCCAGAAATCAATCCTGGCATCCACCTTTGCAAGGCCACGCGGCCATAAACGGTCAACGAGGATACGCATTCCGTCTATATTCGCCGGCGGTTCGTAAGCTCGTTTAAGTTGAAGTTTCATTTTTGCTCCCATTGTGTGAAGAATTCAATTCACGGTTTTTTGTTGTTCGACAACGGTCAATGAACGCAAGCTTTCCAGCACCTGTTGCAAGACAATGGAATCACTATCGCGTGGAAAAACCATATAAACGGGTAATCTAAATTGTGGACTGCCAGGTACATGAAACAACTTTTTGGCCTGGGTTAAGGGTTCAGCAAGGCGCATAGGCAGAAAACATGAACCGCCATTACTGATGATTAACTGTACCCCAAGCCAGCCAATATTTACTACCTGAGGGGGGCGTTCCAGGTCAGGATAACTGCTACTGTGCAATGCGTAAAATGCCGGCCCCCAGTCTACATAGATGTAATCCTCATTCGGCCAGGGTTTATCCGGATCGGTGGTCAGTAACGCCAGCGTTTCATCAAATAAATGCTCAATCTGAAGGCCGGGATTATGTTGTGGCGTGTACATCATGCCCACATCTATCCTGCCTTCGATAAGTCCGCGCATTAAATCTTCTTCAAAGCCGATTTCGCTACGAATGGAAACATCCGGGGCCTGTATTCGCATTGCGCCAACCCATTGGGGCAATAATCCTTCCCATAAGGCAATCCGTGCTCCCACTGTAATGCTGGCGCGAAAACGGCTGGGCAAGCCGATGTCATGCCGCGCCTGTTCCAGTGTTAATAACATGGATTTGGCATGACGTAAAAAACGTTGTCCAGGCAGCGTTAACACAGCGCCGGAGCGATTGCGCACAAACAGGCAAACGCCAAGATAGGTTTCCAGTCTCTGTATGCGTGTACTCACTGTCGATTGGGTAACATGTAGCCTGTTGGCCGCTTCCAGGAAACTGCCGTTGGCGACTACAGCCAAAAAAGTTCTAATCTGATCTATATCCATCATTTTAGTATCGGATATATCGATACTAATGTCCAATAAAAATCGTTTGTCTAATATATAGCGATTCGCTACTATGTCAGCTAGAAGATTAATGAATCTCCTGCAACAAGGTTTTTAGCTCTAATCAACCTGGAAAAAAATAACACAGACCATCTGAAAACATGGGTGTCGGCAAATGATTCGTCTTTCTTTACGTCGTTACACTGACTTCTGTCTGGAGAAAATTATGAAACAAAATAAACTTATTGTCTGGTGGGGTGAAAAAAGTAAAACCACCTATGGAATATTGAACGCTGAAACTGCTGCCGGTACATCCATAAATGTTATTTACCGGAACGTGTTGAGCGTTATGCACATCATCCGGTCTTTCAAAAAAATATTTCACGCGCAGCGCACTTGTACAACTTTGAAAAGATATGGCGTATTGCTTTTACCTGTCTTTTTATTGAGTGGTTGCCTGGCTGCACCAATCAAGCCATCGGCCAACAAGATGAATGAAATACGCACAGTTCTTGTGGTCCCGGTGGAATCGCCACCACTCGAGGTGATTCCTGATCTGATTGAAACCCGTTTTCCTGTGTATCGTCAGTATCATTATCAATCGATGCCTTACTATGCCTTCCTGGAAAAAGAGATCTACAAAAATCCTGGCGGAGTATTGATCGCCGGTCTGGTCAGTGAGGACGATAGTGTGTCGGTAGCAGATATGCACAAATCATCGGCCTCAATGGAAAAGTCAGTCAATCTGGAATCCACAGCATCCCTTTCGGATAACTGGACACCAACTTTCATATTGGCACAGGAAGCGGTCTCGCAATTGAATGGTGAAGGGCTCAAAGCGGTGCTGAGCGAGAATTATCATCGTCTGCCAATTGCAAGTGGAGAGCGCAACGCCAATCTCGGTAATTGGCATAACGCTATTGAGCAATGGTACAGTCAGAATCAGTCGTCAGTTGATTATCGACGGTCTGGCCTGGAAAACGTCGATGCCGTATTAGAAGTGGGCATCGGGACATACAGGATTTTTGATGCGCAAACATCATTGCAGGTATTGATCAAGCTGATCGACCCCAACACTGGACAAGTCATCGGCAGAAACAGTGCAAAAACCTTCTCTGTTGAGGACTCGCCACAAACGTTGCTCAATCAGGAGGCCGAAAGGTTCAAGCAGCTCATGACCGAGATGAGCGCACATCTGGTCGCTCGCGGATTCAGTGGCATCGGGCTACCGCTGAAGGTGTCCGCCCAGCACATTCAACCTGCCCAATCAACAGTTGCGGATTAACACATGGCCATCGCCTACGCCGAACGTCTGCACGGTTGGCGTTTCATCCTGTTTAATGCCGCGCTCGGTCTTGGACACATGATCGTGTTGTTCGGCGTAGGCTCCTATATTGCACTGTTGCCTCATGTCACCGGCGATCTGGGCGGAGTGTTGCCGAGCTTTGGCACTTGGGGACAAACCTATTTTATCATTGCCCTGGCGCTGGCCTTTCCTATCGCGCGCTGGCTGTCGGGCCGATTCGGCGACTATCGTTTATTTGTTGCGGCGTTTGTCGTGTATGCCTTTGCCTCTTATTTATGCGCCATCAGCCAAACCTTATGGCTATTTGTTACAGCGCGCATTCTGCTCGGATTCTCAGGCGGCATTACGCTCTTTATTGGCCAGCCCCTGTTGCTGAAAGAATACCCCGATCATCTGAAACTGCTGAGCCTGGGGATCTGGGGGCTGATTACGCTGATGCCTTTTACCATCAGTTTTCCGATAGGTGGCGTGATCGCCGACGAACTGGGTTGGCGGTATCTGTTTTATCTTAATATTCCCATCGCCCTGGCCATCGCCGGGATCACCGGTTCACTGCTTGCCGGGCGGGGTTTCGTGCACAGCCACTCCGGTTTCGACGGCATCGGTTTTGTACTCCTGGCTTTGATTCTCGGCAGCATGCAGACTATTCTGAATCTGGGTAACGATTTTGACTGGCTGGATTCACCCTTTCTGCGCAGCATGCTGATTGTCCTCATTGTAGCGGTGCCCTGTTTTATAATCTGGGAGTTCGGCGAAAGCCACCCGGCATTCAACCTGCGTGTTTTTACCCACCGTAATTTTACAATAGGCGTGATTTGTCTCACGGCGGGTTTTTTTTCAATCCAGGGACTGCTTTCCATGTTCATCGTTCAGCTTCAAGTATTACTGGGTTATTCTTCATTTCTGGCCGGGATGGCTTATCTGCCGATGATCCTGCTTGCGGTGCCTGTGGCGGTGCTGATGCACAAGCTGCCCACAGGGCTCGACGCTCGCCTTTGGGCCTGCCTTAATCTTCTTGGTATTTCCTTTGTCTTTTATTGGATAGGACTGTTCGATGATCCCGGCTCATTTGAGCAAATTTTTTGGCCGATGTTGCTGCTTGGCTTTTTTCTGGGTTCATTTTTTACGCCACTGACAAAATTGACTCTGCACGGGCTGTCAGGCGATCTACAGCTACGCGCGGCCGAAGAAGCCGGGTTTCTAAGGGTTATTTCCGGTGCCTTCGGCATCACTTTTCAAGGCGTCGTGCTGTTTCGGCGTACCCCCTTTCATCGGCTGCAATTGGCGGATCATTTCGGCGGGCGGCGCTTCGCTTCCATTGATTTGCTGCAGGGATTTTCTTCGCGGCTGGAAGCTGCCGGCCTGGATAAAGGCATGGTCAATGGCAAGCTGTTGAGCATCATCAAGCAGCATTCCGCCATTCTGGCAATGAACGATGCGTTTCTGCTGGCCAGCTACCTCTTCATCGGATTGGCCGGATTGGTGTGGCTGGCATATCCCACCTATCAACCCGTTCAGCCAACGCGGATGGAAAAAATAGCAGATATGCGGGCAGAAGAAATAGTGGAGGAGCAATCGTGATTCATAAATTCGCTCCAAAACAATCACAACTTTTGGGGTTCTATGTCGCCGGATTTCTGTTCTTGATATCCAGTTGCGCCTGGATACCTTCAGGCGATAAACCGGCCCAGTTTATGCCGACCCCAGCCATGAAACACACGCTTTCCGATACGGGTCACGATAAGTCGCTAGCCCCGGCGGAGCATTGGCCGCATGAGCGCTGGTGGCGGGAATTCGGCAGCCCGGAACTCGACAGCCTCATGGCTATCGCTCTAAAGGAGAACATCGGCCTCAAGGTGGCTGCCGCGCGCTTGCGCCAGGCGCAAGCCTTGGTCCGCGTGGAGGGCGCGAGACTGCTGCCATTTCTGGATGCGGCGGCGGGGCTCGAAACGGGGCGTTTTTCTGAGCATAGTTTCAACGTGGCACTGCGGGGGGAGGATTTTGTTTCAGCCTTTATTACACCCTTGAGCTTGCGCTACCAGTTTGATTTCTGGGGGAAAAATCGCGCCGCACTGGAAGCGGCTTTAGGCGAAGCGGCCGCTGAGAAAGCGGAGCAGGCCGAAGTTCTGCTTCAGTTGACCAGCACAATTGCGCGGTCCTATATAAAAGGAATGGCACTGCGGCAGCAGCTCGATCTGGCGCATGCGATGGTTGAATTACGACGGGAATTGCTCAATATGGACGAAACCCGGTTACGCCTGGGTCTGGATTCTGCCGATCAGGTGAAGCAAGCTACGGTTGAATTGGAGCAGGTCAATAAGCGCGAAGCGGGTATACGCGATCAGTTGGATATTCAGCGGAATTTGCTGGCTCGTCTGTCAGGTGACGGCCCCGATTCGACACAAAACCTGTTCGCCGGCACGGTGATTAGCCCGGAAAAAATACAATTTCCTGCGAAACTTCCGCTGGAGTTGCTCAGCCACCGGCCGGATCTCGCCTCGGCCCTCCACCGGGCCGAGGCGGCAGCGCAACGAGTCAAAGTAGCTAAAGCCAGTTTTCTGCCGACAATCGATCTGACTGCATTTGTCGGCTTGAATGCCCTTAGGTTAACGAAAGGAGCCAGCTCTCTGGCCAATATTCTTTTTTCAGGTTCCAGTTTCTCCTATGGGGTTGCCCCGGGCCTGCGTCTTCCCTTATTCGAAGGCGGGCGTCTACGTGGGGAATTATCGGCGCAACGGGCGGAGTACGATGGTGCAGTGGAGCTTTACAATGAAACTTTGTTACAAGCTGTTCAGGAAGTAGCCGATAGCTTGAGCCGTTGGCGGGAAACACGTTCCATACTCGAAGCGCACGGCCGTTTGCTGTCTGCGCAACAGGAAAACCTGGATCTCGCTCAACAGCGTTTTCGTACTGGCCTGGACGATCGACGGGCGTTGCTGACACAACAGCATGCCGTACTCGATCAGGAATATGCCTTGAAGACTTTGGAAGCCGATCGGCTGGTTGCGATGGTGGATTTGATGGAAGCATTGGGTGGCGGCTACGTGAATGATCTCCAGATTGTCCAAAATAAACCCGAACAAAAACTGTTCAGTTGGTTGCCATGGTAGATTTAACCAAACAACAGGGATGTTGGAACATCCCTGGAATGTGAAAAACCGGTTGTGGGAGCGACGCTTACTTTGCGATTAAACACCAGTTCAGCGTTAGTTGCGACGCAGGCTCTGCTCCCACTTAATTTCTCAGCGAATTTTAGGGTAAAAAACAGTGTAAATCATTGGTAGTAAGACATTACTGTAGGAACTTGACAAATGATCAATCAATTTCCTTTAACTATCTGAATTCATAATAAAATCCAGTATTGCCAATATAAATACCTATGAAAACTCAACCCAAGACTATTCGTTCCCGGCGCAATCGCTATCTAGTGTTAGTTATGCTGGCATTGGTTGTTGGCGCTTTGACTTATGCCGGTTATTGGTGGTATTACAGCCGTTTCTGGGTGGTAAGCCATAATGCTTTCATTACAGGTAATCTTATTCCCGTGGAAGCTGATGCAACAGGTATCGTCACGCAGGTATTGGTAGAGGAAAGTCAATATGTGAACAAGGGTGATCTTCTGGTTCGTCTTGATGCGCATCGCGCACAGACCCGTTTAGGCCAGAGCCGGGGCGAGCTGGGGCAGGTCGTGCGCGAGATCGGCGCTGTTTTTGCCACGCGCCGACAAATGTGTCAAAAACTTAATGCCAGCTCGGCTCGTCTAGCCCGGGTACGCCACGATGTGATTCGATTTCGGCAGGCTCTTCCAACCGGTTCAGTATCCGAACAGGTTGTGCAAAATGCCGAAGATCAGATGATGGCCCTCGAAGCGGAAATGCGGGAGGCCGAGGCGGAATTTAAAGCGATAGAAGCTAAAGTAGGCGGCACGAGTAGACTGCTACACCCGGATGTAGAAGCGGCCAAGCATAAATTCATCGCGGCCTATCTTGAATACTCAAGGCAGCAAATCCATGCGCCTGTTTCAGGCTATGTGTCCATGCGCAAGGTCCAGGTTGGAAGCAGGATCCAGCCCGGTGATCCGCTGATGACACTGGTTCCCTTGGAGCATTTGTGGGTAGAAGCGAACTTGCGGGAGACCGAGATGGCGCGGGTGCGCCCCGGCCAATCGGCAGAGATCACTGTCGATCTTTATGGCAGGAATCACATTTATCATGGAACGGTTGAAGGGTTAATACCGGGAACCGGCAGCGTCTTTGCTTTACTGCCTCCGGACAACGCATCCGGAAATTTTATTCATATTGTGGAGCGCGTTCCGGTGCGTATTGCATTACGGAAAGATGAGATCCTGAAATACCCCATTCGCCCGGGACTCTCCACCACGACTTCAATCCATGTCGAGGAATCGGAGCAGCCACTGGACGCATCACTGGCGGCAGCTTCCACCCAGGAATATGAAACTGACATCTTTATTGATGAACTTGCCGGAGCACAAGCCAAGGCTGAAGAAATTATTATGGCTAATCTGGTTCAAAAAAACGAACCCTTAGAGGCAAATTGTGGAGCTTTCGAATCTATAAGCACTAAAAAATGATGATGCTGATTTCATGTTTGCCGGTCTGTATGTGGCGTCATAGTTTGCGTTAAAACCTTAAGGTTAGCACTGTGAATTAATCTTACTGAGGATTACAAATGATTTTATCCATTAATCGAAAAGTTGGCTTTGGTTTAATCCTGAGTGTCATAGTTATCGTTGTTCCAATGTTCGACACGGTGTTTGAATTATTGCTTGAGCTAATACATATTTCATTTGAATTTGTTGAACAAATGCTTGATATACTCATTGAGCATATTTTTCATACCGATGTTCATAACACGCAAATCATAGTTTTTTATTTGATGTTGTCAATCGCCGGGTATGGACTGTATAAACTATACAAACTGTTGCGCACCCTGCCGCGCCGGTATCGCGAATTCAAAGAAAATCTTGTAATCGCTTTATCACAATTAAACAAAGAGGTTTTAGTTTCTTGGCAAGATTTGCCTCCGACCGGAAAAACAAAATGGTACATAGGCTTTATGGTGAGCATCAGCTGTATCGCTCTTTGGGTTTTTATTTGATTGCGATACATGCATGGTATGGGAGGCGAGTGACCGACCGGCCCTGAAAGGGAGAGAATCTCCCGGGCAATTCGACAAACAGCTTAATGCCTTTGAATGCTAACGACAGAGCCACCCCATTGGTGTATCTTTAGCAAGCATGGTTTATTTATTCTCGCCGATAGCCAATTGAGTGGTAGAGCCGGGCGCTACTCTGCTTCTGAAGCGAGCCTTTCATGGCCCAATCCGCAGATCGAGATGCGCCATGTTACATTTTTCATTTGCAAAAGCATTCTGAGCTTTTGTTGCATAGGGTGGGCTAGAGTGTGGCTGCTTACTTAGTTGATGCAGCATGCGAGTGAAACTGGGGTATCCTGCAACTTATGATTTAAGAGAGGTAACAATGAACATAATATTTCGTAGCAAAAATAAAATTATGACGGTCGCTGTTGTGATTGGCGCTCTTGTCCTGTCCCCCATCCAGCTAGTCTTTGCACAACCACTTTACAAGGTCGAAGGGAACAGTGTCGATAAAGCTACTCTCAATGGCTGGAATATTTACAGAACAGAAGCTTGCGGAAGCTGTCATCAATCAACTGGAGAAGGCAACGTCAGCAATCCTAATCTACTTCAAAGCTTGAAAAACCAGACTAAAGAACATTTCCGTCGAATGCTTATCGATGGGCACAACAATATGTATTCCTACAACGCCAATAAAACCGTGGTCGACGGCATTGACGATCTGTATGCCTATCTTAAAGGCCGTTCCGACGGAGCTATTCCGGCAGGCGATTTGACCGAATTAGCACAGCCCCTTTATAAGGTCGAAGGGAGCCGTGTCGATAAAGCAACTTTCAATGGCTGGAATATTTACAGAACAGAAGCTTGCGGAAGCTGTCATCAATCAACTGGAGAGGGCAACGTCAGCAATCCGAATTTACTTCACAGCATGAAAAACCTGACTAAAGAACAGTTCCGGCGGGTACTTGTTCAGGGCCGTGGGATCATGTATTCGTTCCGTGGCAACAAAACCGTAGTCGATGGCATTGACGACCTGTATGCCTATCTTAAAGGCCGTTCCGAAGGGGCTGTTCCAGCGGGCGACCTGACGGAAATGAAGTAATAGATATAGTTTGGAAATGAACAACTGAGGTCGGAATAAACTCAATATCTATCATAGTACTCAACCGGAGCGCGGCCATGCGATCATTTCTCATTTTTTCGCTTTCGTGGTCCGCGCCCGGTTGGT
>CAYVFT010000091.1:0-15918 GCA_964450225.1 uncultured Crenothrix sp.
TTAATTAAGGGAACCGCTATTGTTTTTTTATGTGCTGTAGAGACGCATTATATTTGTTGTAGAGAAGCAATAAATATTGTTTTTTTCCTTGCTATTTTGTCTAGCGCCCCCATAATCATCTAATCCAAAAAATTGTTAAAGGTTCCGCTTATGGAAACGCACAAAATGAAAGAGTTACAACAAAAAGACAGTTTAATTCCAGTATTACCTCTTAGAGATGTAGTGGTATATCCTCATATGGTGATTCCTTTATTTGTCGGAAGGGAGCGGTCTATTGATGCCCTAGATGCGGCAATGAAAGACAACAAGCAGATTTTGTTGGTTGCACAAAAGGAAGCTGAAATTGATGAGCCGGATTTTACCGATCTTTATCATGTCGGTACCCTGGCAAACATTCTACAGTTGCTGAAGTTGCCTGATGGTACTGTCAAGGTTTTAGTGGAAGGGAGTCAACGTAGTAAAGTTCTGCGATATCAAGAAACAGGAAGTTTTTTTTCAGCTGTGGTAGAAAAAATTGATGATATTTTCAATCTATCGGCGCAAGGGCAGGATGTATTGCAACGTACAGTCATAAATTCATTTGACCAATATGTCAAATTGAACAATAAAATTCCACCAGAAGTTTTAAATTCTTTGTCGGGGATTGAAGACCCTAGTCGACTTGCCGACACGATGGCCGCACATTTGACATTAAAAGTTAGTGACAAGCAGACTGTTCTTGAAACAGCGGATATTGAAAAACGCTTAGAAGATTTAATGACGTTAATGGAAGGGGAGGTCGATCTTCTGGAAATGGAGAAAAAAATTCGTGTTCGTGTCAAGCAACAGATGGAAAAGAATCAAAGAGAATATTATCTGAACGAACAAATTAAAGCGATTCAAAAAGAACTTGGTGACATGGATGATGTACCCAATGAAATTGAAGAGTTGGAAAAGAAAATTGTCGGCGCAGGTATGTCAAAAGAAGCGAAAACAAAAGCGGAAACTGAGCTAAACAAGCTTAAATTAATGCCGCCTATGTCCGCTGAAGCGACTGTGGTCCGTAATTACATTGACTGGATGATCAATGTGCCCTGGAAGAAAAAGACCAAAGTGCGACATGATCTAAAAATTGCTGAACAGGTCCTGGAAGCTGAGCATTATGGTTTGGAAAAGGTAAAAGAGCGCATTCTTGAGTATCTTGCTGTTCAACAGCGGGTAAAACAACTTAAAGGCCCTATTTTATGCCTCGTTGGACCTCCAGGTGTCGGAAAGACATCATTAGGAGAGTCTATTGCTAGAGCAACCAATCGAAAATATGTGCGTATGGCTTTGGGTGGCGTCAGGGATGAAGCTGAAATTCGCGGACATAGGCGCACCTATATAGGCTCTATGCCGGGTAAGATTTTGCAGAATTTGGCTAAAGTGAAAACTCGAAATCCGATGTTTTTACTTGATGAGATTGACAAAATGGCGGCCGATTTCCGAGGTGACCCAGCATCAGCTTTGTTAGAAGTGCTTGACCCTGAACAGAATCATACTTTTTCAGATCATTATCTGGAAGTGGATTTTGATTTGTCAGATGTGATGTTTGTCGCAACAGCCAATACCATGAACATTCCTCCGGCATTACTGGACAGAATGGAAGTTATCCGTCTTGCTGGTTACACGGAAGATGAAAAAATAAATATAGCTGTCCGTTATTTAATCCCCAAACAAGTTGAAAATAATGGCCTTGAAGAACACGAAATTGATATTTCAGAAGCAGCAGTCAGGGATATGATACGTTATTATTCACGTGAGGCGGGTGTTCGTAATCTTGAGCGAGATATTTCAAAAATTTGTCGTAAAGCTGTAAAAGATCTTTTGCTAATACCTGAGAAAACTAAACTCTTGGTTACCCCTGAGAATCTTGATAATTATTTGGGGGTTAAGCGTTTTAATTATGGGCTTGCCGAAGAACAGGATCAGGTTGGACAGGTTACCGGTTTGGCATGGACAGAGGTAGGTGGAGAATTATTAACCATTGAAACGGCAGTAATCCCAGGAAAAGGTAAGCACTCGGCAACAGGCAAGTTGGGCGAAGTTATGAAAGAATCGATTGAAGCAGCAATGACGGTAGTTAGAAGTCGTTCAGAAATTTTAGGGATAGATAATGACTTGTTTCTGAAAAACGATATTCATATTCATGTTCCTGAAGGTGCTACTCCAAAAGATGGACCCAGCGCGGGTATCGGTATGTGCACTGCTATCATTTCAGCATTAACTAAAATACCGGTGCGGGCAAATGTGGCCATGACTGGTGAAATTACTTTGAGAGGGGAAGTGCTACCTATTGGCGGATTAAAGGAAAAGTTGCTGGCGGCTCATCGTGGAGGTATTACCACCGTTTTAATCCCAGCCGAAAATGAAAAGGATTTGGTTGAAATACCCGCCAATATCAAACAAAATCTGGATATCAAGCCCGTTCACTGGATAGATGAGGTATTAGCAGTGGCTTTGCAATATATGCCTGCTCCTGTTGATAAAAAAGCTGATGAAGAACAAGGTAAAAATGAAGCTGACCCGGTTAAAATAATACAACAGGGTCTTACTGCCCATTAGAAATAGTATGCGGTTCTGTAATACCGGAGAATTAAACCTCTAAAAACATGGGCTCCAGGGGTTTAAAAGCTTGACACTATGTAACGGCTATTGATATAAATACTTGTGTTTCTTGTGTTGCGGTAGATCGTGCATAAGAATTGACATAGGGGTTTTATAAACTAATTACACTTAAAAATGACTTCCTCAGGGGGAATAATGAATAAATCGGAACTTATTGATGCTATGGCAGAATCGGCTGGTTTAACAAAAGCAGATGCTGGACGTGCACTAGATGGCTTTCTTGGCGCGGTGACAAGTGCTTTAAGTAAAGGTGATTCTGTCGCTTTGGTGGGCTTTGGCACTTACTCTGTAAAAGAAAGAGCTGAGCGTAAAGGTCGTAATCCACAGTCTGGAGAAGAAATCACCATCAAAGCTGCAAAAATTCCTTCATTTAAAGCTGGCAAATCGTTAAAAGATGCTGTAAACTAAATACCTTTAGTCGGATTGCTTAAATCCAATACTAAGCAGAAATCGTTAATACAGACTGGTGTTTTTTCGAAAAACAATGTATAATGATTTTTTTGTCGGGTGCTTAGCTCAGCTGGGAGAGCATCGCCCTTACAAGGCGAGGGTCGGGGGTTCGAACCCCTCAGCACCCACCAGACTTTGGAGTGGTAGTTCAGTTGGTTAGAATACCGGCCTGTCACGCCGGTGGTCGCGGGTTCGAGCCCCGTCCACTCCGCCAAATTAAAAACCCCGAACCAAATGGTTCGGGGTTTTTTTTTGCTTCGAAAATTGATTCTTTAGGACTGATCTATGCTAACAAAAATTAGAGAAAAAGCACAAGGTGCTTTTGCATGGGGTATTTTAATATTAATTTGTGTGCCCTTTGTTTTATGGGGTATTAATAATTATCTTGATACCGGGAAAGAAGTTCCAGTTGCATCGGTGGGCGATAAAGATTTTTATCAGCGCGATATTAATAAAGCCTATGAGCAATATAGCCAGAATCTGCGGGGTATGGAAATAGATGAGCAAACCTTAAAAGCTCAAGCATTACAAAAACTGATAAAAGATGAAGTTTTATTGCAATATGTGCACGCAGAGGGTCTTGTTGCAACTGACGATGAAGCGCGTGAATTTATTAAATCTCTACCTTATTTTCAGGTGGATGGCAAATTTAGCGACAGGCAATATAAAACTTTACTCAGTTCGCAAGGAATTTCTTCCGGGGAATTTGTGAACAGAATTAAAAACGCGCTGATTATGGAGCAGTTTCAGCACAGTATTGTTGATAGCAGTTTCGCTACGCAATACGATGTGGAAAGTTTTTTTAAAATTCAGAATCAGCAACGTGATGTCGATTATGTAACAGTTGCGTTACAGCCAGTGCCAGGTCAGCCTACAACTGGTGAAATCTCGGCCTATTACCAACAGCATCAGGATTTATATCAAACACCGGAACAGGTTTCGGTTGAGTATGTTGAGTTGTCACTCGATGAAATTGCCAAGAAAGTAGTTGTAACTGACGAAAAACTCAAAGCGTTTTATGAAGAGCAAAAAGAACAATACTCTACTCCAGAGCGCAGAAAGATCAGTCATATTCTGTTTGCTATTAATGACAAGATTCCGGAAAAAGTGGCTCTAGAAAAAGCTCTGAAAGCAAAGCAAGAACTGTCAAACAAAGACTTTGCTGCATTAGCAGCAGAAGTGTCCGAAGACAAATTGACCGCTACAAAGGGTGGAGATCTGGGGCTTTTTAATGTCGGCGTCATGGAAAAAGCGTTCGAAGAGGCGGCGAGTGCATTGAAGCTTGGTGAAGTTTCAAATCCCGTTAAATCAGCGTTTGGTTATCATTTGATTAAAGTTACCGAACTTGTGCCTGGGAACGTTAAGCTATTTGATAACGTTAAAAATGAAGTCACTAAAGCTTATCGGAAAGCTCAGGCAGAAAATGCTTTTTATGAGGCAGGTGAAAAATTAACTGAAATGAGTTTTGAGAATCCTGATAACCTGCAAACTGTAGCTGATGCTCTAGGTATTAGAGTACAAAAGTCTGCCTTATTTACCAAAGAGAAAGGCGAAGGTATTGCTGCTGATGAGAAAATACGCAGTGCAGCCTTCTCGGAAGAAGTGTTGCAAGGAAACAACAGTGCTCCAGTAGAACAGGGAGCCGAGCGTTTGGTGGTTGTACGGCTTTTGGAGCATAAGCCTGCCGCCAAGTTAGATCTTAATCAAGTTAAACAGGAAGTGGCTGCGGTACTATCCAAAGAAAAAGCCAAGCAAATTACTGTCGAGAAAGCAAAACAAATAAAAGCACGCTTGCAAACGGGTGAATCTATTCAAGCTGTAGCAGCTGAAAAAAAGCTTGAAGTTAAGACAGTAAAAGGGCTGATACGTGGCAAAAATAAATTGCCCGAGCAATTGAGTGATACCATTTTCAAAGCGGCTAAACCCGTTGGCGACAAACCTAGTGTCTTTATTGCGGTTTTACCCTCAGGCGAGCAAGTCGTAGTGAGCCTGTCAAAAGTAACCGCAGGCATCATGAGTGACGATGATAAGAAACAGCTGGAATTAGCGAAGATGAATATTGCCAAAGCCTTTGGTCAAACTGAATTTAATGAGGTTTTAAACAGTCTGCAGGCGGAGGCTGATGTAGAAGTGAATAAAAAGGCTCAGCTTCAATAAGCCTGGTGATCGGGAATATAAAAGGGAGTTGTAAGCTCCCTTTTATGTGACTAGCAATCGCTCAAGAAGCCGCTAAACCGGCAATATTATAACCGCAATCGACATAAGTAATTTCTCCAGTAATACCCGAAGCCAAATCTGAACACATAAAAGCAGCTGCATTTCCTACTTCTTCAATGGTTATGTTCCTCTTTAATGGCGAGGTATCGGAAGCTTTATTCAGCATGGCTTTAAAGTCATTAATACCTGATGCGGCAAGCGTTCTGATAGGTCCTGCTGAAATCGCATTAACACGTGTACCTTCTGCACCTAACGCCACGGCCATATAGCGTACATTGGCTTCCAAACTGGCTTTGGCAACACCCATGACATTGTAGTTAGGAATCGCCCGTTCTGCGCCTAAATAAGTTAAGGTCAATAGTGAACCATTGCGACCTTTCATCATGGTGCGCCCTGCTTTTGCTAACGCAGTAAAGCTGTAAGAACTCACATCGTGAGCAATTCTAAAATTTTCTCGGGTAGTGACATCAATATAATCGCCATTTAGCGCGTCACGCGGTGCGAAAGCCACCGAATGCACGATGCAATCCAAACCATCCCAATGTTCGCCCAGTTTGTCAAATACAGTATCGATATGTTCATCGATACTGACATCACATTCAATGGTAATTTTGGAGTCACATTGCTCTGCCATTTCTTCGACACGACTTTGCAGCTTTTCATTTTGAAAGGTAAATGCTAATTCAGCGCCTTCGCGGTGCATGGCTTGAGCAATCCCCCATGCAATAGAACGATTACTGGCTAAACCCACAATCAAGACCCGTTTGCCCTGCATAAAACCCATTATTATCTCCCGGTGTTTTTGTTTTGTTACAATATAACTTAAAGTATTGTGTCATTCTGATTTTGACCCGCCCCATAAGTATTCTATGGGCGGTCTCTCAAGTATCTACGACCCGTTTATCGATGTCCAGTTTTTTGTCTATGAAGATACAAACCTATAATGTTTTGTTATTTCTTGCCGTATTTTTGACGGCTTGTAATGTTTCGCAACTTAATAATCCTTATCCAGAAGACGAAGGCAAACGTTCCGTTTTATATCAATCGTTTTCAGAGCGCCCCAAACATTTAGACCCTGCGGTTGCTTACAGTGAGAATGAATATGCATTTATCGCGCAGATTTATGAACCGCCGTTTCAATACCATTATCTAAAAAGACCTTATCAATTGACGACGTTGGCGGCAAGTAAAATGCCGGAAATCGTTTATCTGAATAAAAAAGGTGAAAAGCTAGGGGAGGGCGCAAAAGACAGTGACATTGCCTTTACCGATTATGTGATTGATATTCAGCCTAATATTCAATACCAACCCCATCCGGCTTTGGCGAAAAATGCACAGGGTGATTATTTATATCATCAGCTGACCCAGGAACAAATCCAGTCAGTTGATACAATTAAAGATTTTAAAACCAATGGCTCGCGTGAACTCTCTGCTGAAGATTACGTATATCAAATTAAGCGCTTGGCACATCCTAAAATACAGTCTCCAATCGCTGAAATTATGAAAAATTATATTGTTGGTTTTGATGACTTTTCCAAACAAGTCAGTGACAAGCAAAAAGCCGAGATAAAAAATATACCGATGACTGGTGTAGAGGCCATCAATCGTTATCAATATCGTATTCGTATTAATGGCAAGTATCCGCAATTTAGATTCTGGCTGGCCATGCCGTTTTTTTCACCCATGCCTTGGGAAGCGGATGTGTTCTATGATCAGCCGGGTTTGTCCGACAAAAATATTACCCTGGATTGGTTTCCAATTGGCACAGGCCCATATTTTTTGGCAGAAAATAATCCCAATCGCCGCATGGTTTTGCTTAAAAATCCATCTTTTCATCTGGAAAAATATCCGTCTGAAGGTGAACCAGAAGACCAACGAAACGGCTTGCTGACAGACGCAGGAAAAAAACTGCCCTTTATTGATAAAGTCGTTTTTATGCTGGAAAAGGAAACCATTCCTTATTGGACCAAATTTTTGCAGGGTTATTATGATGCGTCGGGCATCGCTTCGGACAGTTTCGATCAGGCCATACAATTTACGGGCAGCGGTGGCGTGGTATTAACCGACTCCATGAAGAAAAAAGGTATCCAGTTACAAACCCTGGTTGAAACGTCTATTTTCTATATGGGCTTTAATATGCTGGATGCAACCGTCGGAGGCGATAGCGAAAGAGCGAGAAAATTACGTCAGGCGATTGCTATAGCCGTTGATTATGAAGAATATATTTCGATTTTCAGGAATGGACGTGGGGTTGCTGCTCAAGGCGTTATTCCGCCCGGCATTTATGGCTATGCGGAAGGTAAGGATGGCATCAATTCCTATAGTTACGATTGGGTAAACGACAAGGTGCAACGAAAAAAAATAGATGTAGCACGGCAGTTGATGGCAGAGGCTGGCTATCCCGATGGCATTGATCCAAAAACTAAAGAAGCTTTAATTCTATATTTTGATACCACATCAATTAGCATTGATGATCGTCCTACCATGAACTGGTATCGTAAACAGTTTGAGAAACTGGGTATTAAACTGGTCATTCGCGCCACTGATTACAACCGTTTTCAGGAAAAAATGCGCGCAGGTACTGAACAGATATTCGTTTGGGGCTGGAATGTTGATTATCCTGATCCTGAAAATTTATTTTTCCTGCTGTATGGCGCCAACTCAAAAGTCAAACACGGAGGCGAAAATGCTGTCAATTATCAGAATCCTGAGTTTGATCGCTTGTTTGAACAAATGCGTAATATGGATAACGGTGAGCAACGTTATCAGATAATTCAACAGTTACAGGAAATTGTGCGTCACGATGCGCCATGGGTTTTTGGCTTACACCCCAAGAGTTTTTCCCTGTTCCATGGCTGGTATAGCAATCTGAAACCCAATTTAATGGCGAATAACCGGCTTAAATATACCCGAATAGATACAAATGCTCGAGCAGAGAAAAGGCAAGCATGGAACAAACCCATATTTTGGCCGTTGGTGCTGGTTTGTTTATTGTTTGTGCTGATGTTGATTCCGGCGATTAATGCCTATCGCCGCAGTGCCAAGGAGACATTACAATGATTCACTATATTATTCGCCGATTTTTATACGCATTTCCTTTGTTACTGGGAGTCAATGTTTTATCTTTTGTGTTGTTTTTCATCGTTAATAGTCCAGATGATATGGCGCGTATGCAATTGGGGCAAAAACATGTTACCGAGCAGGCCGTAAGCAACTGGAAACAGCAACATGGCTATGATTTGCCTTTATTATGGAATACTGAAGCGAAAGGTGAAGAAAAAATAACACGGACAATTTTTTATCAAAAATCGATCGGCTTATTTCTGTTCCGTTTCGGAGTGTCCGATAGCGGCAGAAATATCGGTGCGGATATTCAGGAGCGTATGTGGCCTAGTCTCGCCGTGGCCTTGCCAACCCTGTGTGTCGGCTTGCTGGTTGATATCAGTTTTGCTTTACTGATGGTGCTGTTTCGCAGCAGTTATCTGGAGCATGCGGGAATTATCTTGTGCGTGATGTTAATGTCGATTTCATCGTTGTTTTATATTATCGGCGGGCAGTTTTTTATCGCCAAATTATTAAGGCTTGTGCCTATTTCCGGCTATGACGATGGCATGGCAGCGATTAAGTTTTTAATATTGCCCGTGCTGATCGGGGTGTTTTCAGGCATAGGTTCTGGCGCTCGATGGTATCGAACGTTATTTTTAGAAGAAGTAGGAAAAGACTATGTGCGAACTGCAAGAGCAAAAGGGTTAACAGAAACCCAAACTTTGTTCCGGCATGTGTTACGCAATGCCCTGATCCCTATTTTAACAGGTGTAGTGGTGATTTTGCCGCTGCTGTTTATGGGCAGTTTAATCATGGAATCTTTTTTCAGTATCCCCGGTTTAGGCAGCTATACGATAGATGCGATAAACAGCCAAGATTTTGCTATTGTGCGGGCAATGGTTTTCCTGGGTTCGGTTTTATATATAATCGGGCTGTTGTTGACTGATATTTCCTACACCCTCGTTGATCCGCGAGTGAGGCTGTCGTAATGATTGTTTTATGGACCGATGCGCTAATCTATGTTCTGATTTTTTTCATGTTGGGGCTGGCGTTTTATATGCGTGGCAAGGAACACATAAAACGTCCTCTGCAAAAAATAGCTCGCAGTAAGATCGGTATGGTGTCTCTGGTAGTATTACTGTTTTTTATGCTGATTGGGTTGCTGGATTCTTTTCATTTCAAACCTGCCCACAGTAAAAGCAAGGAGATTATCAGCCTTTTGGATTATTGGGCAACACCCCTACGGGAACATGGCGAAAAAACCTATTCAGCGCCGCTTGCCACCACGCTTTATAGTAAAGAAATAATGACACTGGCCGATGGGACAACACAATGGGGCTATCCACGGTTAGAATTTGGCGGCAGACATCTGAATGATCCTGAAACTCAACACCTTTCTGATGTCCTGAAAAAAGCCGGTTACGGCTTTGCTCAAGGAGCTGGCTTGTTTGTTATTCTTATGTTGAGTTATCTAGGCATTAGGCGCATGTCTCAAGGTGAAAAAAGGCACGTCATCGTCTTTGGTATAACGGCTAAATCTGTTTGGGCAGTTGTGTTTATCATCATATCGCTCAGTTACACCCTGATTTACTTATCCGCCTATTATCACGTTCTGGGTACCGATAAAGTGGGCGAGGACGTTTTTTTTCAAGCTGTAAAAAGCATTCGTACCGGCTTGGTATTGGGTACGCTGACAACACTTATCATGCTACCGATGGCAATAGTCTTTGGCATTCTGGCAGGTTTTTTTCGTGGCTGGGTAGACGATGTCATTCAATATATTTATACCACCCTGAACTCCATCCCTGGCGTATTGCTAATAGCCGCCTCCATCTTGATGGTTCAGGTTTATATGGTGAATCATGAACAGGATTTTACCAGCGTGATAGTTCGTGCCGATATGCGCTTACTATTTCTTTGCCTGATACTGGGCGTGACCAGTTGGACAGGGCTGTGCCGATTACTCAGGGCAGAAACCCTGAAACTTCGGGAAATGGAATATGTACAAGCCGCACAGGCATTGGGCGTTAAACAAGGCATGATTTTACTCCGCCATATTTTACCCAATGTCATGCACATCGTTTTAATTTCCGTAGTGCTGGATTTCAGCGCGCTGGTGTTGGCCGAAGCGGTATTGTCTTATATCAATATAGGTGTTGATCCGACCACCTACAGCTGGGGTAACATGATTAATGGTGCTCGACTGGAAATGGCGCGAGAGCCCGTTGTTTGGTGGTCTCTGTTCGCTGCTTTTGTATTCATGTTTGCCTTGGTTCTAGCAGCTAACTTATTTGCCGATACTGTACAGGATGCGTTTGATCCAAAACGGAGTGCAGAGTGATTATTTCAAATTGAATTATTGAATGATAGCTTCTACGAGCGCATGGATTTATGTGGACCGTTTAAAAGCCGAGCCAGAATTTCGGCATAAAATAAATACTTAAACTGATGCTTTGATAAAAGGCCATTGCTGTTTCACCGTGTAATAAACTCCGCCAGGTTCACTGCACGACTCAACCAGACAAAATGATTCGGAGCGCCAAATTATCGGCTCAAATTTTATATCTGGCAGATACTTGGCGTGTCTGGCCATGGTAATATGCGGCTTATAAGGTCTGGTATCAGTTTGTAAACCGCAACTTTCAACTTCTATATTTAACGTGGCGACCAACTTCTCCACCTCATCGACTGATTGCGAACAGCTAAGACATAAAATCCTGGGTTTCTTCCAATAACTCAGCTGGTCAAACGTCAAGATAAAGGGTTCCGAAGAAATACCAGCGACGTTTTGTTTGATTAATAATTCAGAGGCAGCATCAACATTCCCTAAAAACACCAGTGTAACATGGACGTTTTGCGGCTGCACTGGCCTGAATCCTTTAATCTCGATAGCCCGGCTCAATCGCACCAGTTCCAATCTGGTTTGATCGTCAGGCCATAAAGCAAAAAATAATCTTGAAGAATCAGTCACTGTATAGACTTGGGAGCGTTGTAGCGGCAGCGTAGCATGACGGAATAAACTCAGATGCTACCTTACGGATCTGATTAATAGGTGCGGTAAATCGCATCTCTACTTTCTCCAAAATTCCGGCACGAACAAAATAACGATTGAGTATATTTGCACGCGCCCCAAAAGCATGGCAAAGGTACATACGGCTTTTTGATAATCGCTTAGACTGGCGTAATTGCTCGCAGGACCCACTTCATTTAATCCAGGACCTGCGTTGTTAAAACAGGCGATGATGGCAGAGAGAGAAGTTATAAAATCCAGTCCACTCAATAGCAAGGCAAATACCAAAACAACAATAAAGATAAAATACAGGAAAATGAATCCGGTCACCGAAGTAATAATGTTATTACTGACTATCATTTCACCTATTTTCATAGGCTTGACCGCAAATGGATGAATAAACTTAAACATCTCCAGGCGTGCCTGCTTCATTAAGATAATAGTTCGAATCATACGAATACCGCCGCCCGTAGAGCCGGAAGAGGCGGAAAGACAACTCAAAAATAGCATCCACATCGGCACAAAAATTGGCCAATGATTGAAATCCTGATTGGCGAAACCGCAATCCGTGGCAATAGTGACTAAATTAAACGTAGCGTAGCGCAAGGCGGTGAAAAAATCGGCATAAGTACCTGCATGCCACAACACCGATGCTGCTAAAACACAACTTCCCAAGACCAGCGCGAGAAAAGCTCTAGCTTCTCTATCATCAATATAAGGGTAGAATGATTGCTTTCGAAGTGCTACGAAATGGGTCGCAAAATTAATGGCCGCCAACAATTGGAAGATGGTTAGCACCATTTCAATTGACAACGAATCGAAAAATCCAACACTGCTGTCATGTGTAGAAAATCCGCCCAGACTCATTGCAGAAAAGGCATGGCAGATTGCATCGAACCAATTCATCCCGGCCAGGCGTAAAGCAATAATACACGCCACCGTGAAACCTGCATAAACCATCCATAAGGCTTTCGCTGTTTGGGCTATGCGTGGGGGCAAATCAGACTCCTTGACGGTTCCCGGCGATTCCGCTTTGTACAACTGCATACCGCCTATGCCCAGGATTGGCAAAATGGCTACCGCAAAAATAATGATGCCCATCCCAGCTATCCAACACAATTCATGCCGCCAGAGGTTAATCGATATCGGTAACTGGTCGATGCCGCTAAATATAGTTGCGCCCGTCGTCGTGAGGCCGGAAACGGTCTCAAAATAAGCATCATTAAAGCTGAGTGTTGGCATATAAATCATCAGCGGGATGGTACAAAATACCGGTGTTAATGACCAAGTAATAGCTACCAATAAAAACCCTGCTTGTCGCGATACTTTTTTGGGTGTCCGCAAGGTCGGAAAAAACATCAACGCACCTAACAGGAAGGTAATCCAGGTGCCTTCGAAAAAAGCGGTAGTAGCACCGTCATCAGCTATTTTTGAGGTTATCAGACAAGTGGACATTAAGCCGCTAAAGCCCATGGTAACCAGGCCGAAAATATGGACGATAGTAAGAATGACATTCATGGAGGCATTTAAAGTTTATGCGGTATCAAAAAAGCGAAAGGCTCGAGATAAATTACAAATACAGTACCAGTTGACCTTGAAGCTTTCGCTTTTATTGTATTTATGCGAGCGGCTGAAAGATTTTCTCGATATTGCTGACCAGTTTTTTATCCATCGCAAACATCACTACATGATCGTTTTCTGCAAATACAGTGTCATGGTGTATCGAAATTACTTCATTGTTGCGAATCAAAGCACCCATCACAATTCCTTCTGGAAAATTGATCGTATCCACACGGCGACCAACGACGGAATCCTCACTATTATTATCATGAGCAATGGCCTCGATTGCTTCGGCGGTACCTCCGCAAAGGGAAGTGACTTGCGCTACATCACCGCGACGCACATGCTTTAGAATACTGCCCAGCGTTTCCTGATTAGGCAACACAGTGACATCAATACCGGTACCAGGCAATAATTTTGTGTACGAAATATGATTAAGCAGACAGATTGTTTTTCGTGCCCCCAGGCTTTTTGCCAAAGAGGCGGAAATAATATTGACACCGTCGTTATCGGTAATCGCACAGAACAAATCCGCGCTATCAATGGATTCATCCAATAGCAACGATTCATCGGCGCAATCCCCTAAAAGCACTACAGTATTATGGAGATCATTGGCGATTTTGTTTGCCCGTCTTGGATTTTTTTCAATTACTTTTACCTGATGGTCATCTTCCAAAGCAAGCGCCAAACGTTTTCCGACATGTCCGCCACCAGCGATGATAATTCGCTTTAATGGAGGCTCCCACTTGTTCAGCTCTTTCAGTACCCGCCGCACCTCTTTGCGAGGTGCCACTAAAAATACTTCATCTCCAGTTTCGATACATGCTTCTCCATTAACGCATATAGGGTTGCCCTGCCTGAAAATAGCCACTACGCGAGTTTTGCCACCGGATAAACGTTCTTTCAGAGTTTTGATTTTTTTACCCGTTAAAAAACCATCCGCTCCCACTTTAACCGAAAACAGCCGTACCAAACCGCCTGCGAAATCGGAAATATGTAAAACCCCTGGAAACTCAATTAAATTACGAATAGCCTCCATAACGATTTGCTCCGGACTGATAACAATATCGACTGGAATGCCATTCGGGCCAAATAATTTTGGATTTTTCAGATAATCGATGGCCCTCACCCGTGCAATCGTTTTTGGGCGGGAATAAAGGGAATTAATGATCATGCACGCCAACATATTGGTCTCGTCACGATCAGTTACCGCTATCACCATGTCAGTGTCGAATACTCCCGCCTGCTCCAAAACACTTGGATGAGCAGCGTTACCAGTAACTGTGGCAATATCAAAACGCTCTTTTAAAGCATCAAGGAGTTCCTGCCTGAAATCAATAACGACTATATCGTTCTCTTCACTCGCAAAAGCTTCGGCAACCGCCGAACCGGTAACACCTGCTCCAAGAATAAGAATTTTCATAAACAATATACCGAATTAAACAGTAATGATATCTGTCACAAAGTGGACACGAAACCGCGCATTTTACCTGAATAACTTATATTTAACACTTTTGGGGAATTTTTTAAATTATTGGATTCATTCATTCTGACCTATTGGGCGAACCCATCATCATACTGCCGCCGGTGCTCCACATGCGGTAGCTCGAATAAGCTTTGGACGCTGGCGTATTGTTTGCCTTGGCTAAGATTTGATTATGCTGCTCGTTACACGGTAACATTTTACCGTTACGGTGAAAAAGACTAAATCCTTCCCGAGGAAATGTTTACACTTCATGCTTTTTTTATCAACGATGTGCGGAAAAAATCAGTGTAGATTCATTAACAGATTTATCACACGTTGTTAATCGATTTGCAGGTAGCAAACTAAGTGAAAAACAATGCCGCTTGGAATAGTGATTGCCTCGATAAAATGTCTTAGTATGCGGATAATCGGGAATGACAAGTGCTCTGCATATGCTGGAATATAGTCTCTTAAACGTGCTCACCATACATTTCTGATACTATTAAACCGTTCTATATTTATTTGTAAACTATTTGAAGCTGGAGTTAACAGTGCGTAAGTTATTTATTTCAAATTTTTGTTTTCAATGGCAGTGGCTTGGTAAGCTTACGATAGTTTTGATGCTTGCAGTGCCCACAGTTGGTTTGGCGACCGTAGTGAGAATGCATACTTCACTCGGTACTATTGACGTTAAATTGTACGATAAGGCGACACCTTTAACCGTGGCGAATTTTCTCAAGTATGCTAAGAGCGGCGTCTATACAAATTCATTTATCCATCGGAGTGTGCCGGGATTTGTCATCCAAGGTGGTGGCTATAGTTGGGGGACTACGTTAAAAGCCGTGCCAGCAAATCCTCCTGTGAAGAATGAGTTCAGTTCCAATCGCTCCAACTTGCGTGGAACTATCGCCATGGCCAAGCTTGGGAACGATCCAAATAGCGCTACCAGCCAGTGGTTCTTCAACTTAGCCGATAATTCGGCAAATCTTGACAACCAAAATGGTGGGTTTACGGTGTTTGGCAAGGTACTAAGTCTGGGCATGAGCGTTGTCGATGCAATTGCGGCTCTGCCTACAGTCTACGTAGGAGGAGCATTCTCCGACCTGCCATTAGCTAAGCCACTAGTAGATAATACTGTGCAAAAATCGAACCTGGTTATGATAAACAAGGTTTCAGTAGCTGCACCCGCTACCACCAACGCTTCGAATAGAGTGTTCGCCTATCTCGAGAGCCTGTATCCAACAAAACTTTCTCCGGCCTATTCCCTAACCCCCGGAAGCGGAGTGTCGAAAACAGATTCAGGTTATTATTACCGGTATTATTCGAAGACTAAGCGATACGTCGCTACTTCAAACGGAACAGTCTATTGGGGAACTGCACTTGGAAATACCCTAACCCCAATCGGAACTCTTGAAAATTGGCTTGCTAAGGCGTCCAAGCTTGGTTATTGAAGGTATATCAGGCAGATATTTAAAAATATCCAGGTGTGTAGCCTAGCATAGTAAAGTGGTTGTTTTATTATTAG
>CAYVFT010000092.1:0-15540 GCA_964450225.1 uncultured Crenothrix sp.
GTGCCGGTTTGGAACTGTATGGATTGCGGAAGGATGGAACGGAGTTTCCGATCGAAATCAGCCTCAGCCCGCTGGAAACCGAGGATGGCGTGCTGGTCTCTAGCGCTATCCGTGACATTACTGTACGCAAGCAGCACGATGAGAAACTGCGCGCCAGCGAGCAGCGCTTCCGTACCCTCGTCGAACAGGCCTCTGATGGCATATTCACCGCTGATGCCAGCGGAGCTTATCTGGATGTCAACGCCGCCGGCTGCGAAATACTCGGCTACTCGCGTGAGGAAATTTTGCGGATGTCGATCGCGGACATCGTCGCTGCGGATGAGGTATTGCGGATCGCACCCGAGGTCGCCCGCCTTGGCGAGGGGGGCTCGGTGAAAAGCGAGTGGCACTTCCGCCGAAAAGACGGCTCGACTTTTGTGGGCGAGATCAACGCCCGACAGTTACCGGATACACGAGTGCTCGCCTTTCTTCGCGATGTTACCGAGCGAAAGCGCGCTGAGGAAGCGCTGCGCAAGAGTCAAGCCAACCTTGCCGAAGCGCAAGAGCTTGCCGAGTTGGGGAGCTGGGAACTGGATTTAGAGAAAAATCTATTGAGCTGGTCGGATGAAGTCTACCGCATCTTCGAGACCACAGTTCCTGAATTCGGGTCGAGCTACCAGCATTTCCTGGGCCATGTGCATCCGGACGATCGAGCGCGTGTGGATCAGATCTACGTTGATTCGGTAAAAAATAAGACCCCTTATGAGGTCGATCACCGGTTGCTGATGAACGATGGACGAATCAAATACGTTCAGGAACGGTGCCGGACTGATTACGATACTGCTGGCAGACCGTTGCGGTCGATTGGGACCGTTCAGGATATCACTGCGCGCAAACGTGTGGAAGAGCACCTTGAGCGTCTCAACAAGCTTTATGCCATGCTAACCGAGACCAACCAGACCATTGTCCGCGTCCGGTCCGCAAAAGAGCTTTTTTCCAATCTCACCCGCATCGCCATCGATTTCGGCGGGCTGATCTGCTCCTGGGTCGGTCTGTTGGACGAAAAAACGCAGTGTTTGCTTCCCGTGTCTGTATACGGGCCATGCCCCTCTTACATCGACGGTATATATATATCGTGCGATCCGAAGCTGCCCGAGGGTCAGGGACCCGCCGGCGTGGCGTTACGCGAAGGTCGTTTTCAGATCTGCAACAACTTCCTGAATGATCCCAGAACCGGCCCATCGCAGGCCGCAGCCAAGGCCGTTGGGATCCACGCGTCGGCGGCATTTCCATTGCGACAGGAGGGGAAGATCGTCGGCATATTGAATCTCTATGCCGGCGAGCCGAATTTTTTTACCGAAGACTTCGTTCGGCTGTTGGATGAGATGGCAATCGATATTTCATTCGCGCTTGACAATTTCGTCCGCGAGGAGCGACATCAGTCAGCCGAAAAAGCCGTGAGGGAAAGTGAAATGCGCCTAAAGTTGGCGATCGCCGCATCCAAACAGGGGATCTACGACGTAAACTTCAAGACGGAAGAAAGGACCTACAACGCCGAATACGCATCCATGCTTGGTTATGAACCCGCCGGATTTCGAGAAGACTCCAACACATTTTTCGAACGCATTCATCCCGATGACCGTGACGCCTGGTTAGCTACCTACAGCGGGTACCTTTCCGGCGACTTGAAGGATTACCACGCCGAGTTTCGCATGCGCACTGCCGATGGCAATTGGAAATGGATTATGGCGACCGGCGCGGCTGTGGAGCATGACGACAAGGGGGTACCCATGCGTTTTATCGGCGCCCATACCGATATCTCGGAACGTAAAGTCAGCGAGGCGAGTCTGCGTCTGGCGGCATCGGTGTTCGAGTCCAGCCGCGAGGCCATCCTTATCACCGATGCTTACCTCCATATCGTCGCCGTCAACAAGGCCTTTTCAGATATCACCGGTTACAGCGGCGAAGAGGTTGACGGAAGGCACATAAGGTTTCTCAAATCCGGCCGCCATACCCATGCTTACTACAAAACGATGTGGCAGCAGATCGAAGAACTCGGCTCCTGGCAAGGGGAGCTTTGGAACCGATGCAAGAACGGCGAGACTCATCCAACCCTTGCCGCGATCTCGGTGGTGCGCAATGAAAACGGTGTGGTAACGCACTATGTCAAAATATCGGCGGACATCACTCAGCACAAAGAAACAGAGCAACGTATCCGTCAACTTGCCTATTACGATGCTCTGACCGGCATTCCCAACCGGACACTGATGCAGGAGCAGGCGCGAAAAGCATTGGCTACTGCGCAACGTTGGAACTCCGAGCTGGCGTTATTTTTCATTGATCTCGATCGCTTTAAGACCATCAACGATTCGCTTGGCCATGTCGCGGGCGACCTATTGTTACAGATGGTGGCCGAGCGTCTGCGTACGGTCGTGCGAGACGCGGACATTGTAGGCCGTCTCGGCGGCGATGAATTTCTGTTGCTCCTGCCAATCGACAGCGCTACCGCCACCTGCGTCGCACAGAAGTTACTGATGGTGACCAGCGAGCCCTATGAAATCGTCGGGCATTCGCTGAGGGTCACTTGCAGTATCGGAATCGGCATAGCCCCAAAAGATGGGACCAGTTTCGAAGAGTTGCTCAAAAATGCCAACATTGCCATGTACAAAGCGAAGGACTCGGGACGCGATGCCTTCCATTTTTTCTCTTCGGAGATGAACGCCAATGCGCTGGAACGCCTGATGCTGGAAAACGCTCTGCGTCAGGCCCTCGCCAAAAACCAGCTCTTGTTGCACTACCAACCTCAAGTAGACCTCACCGACGGCTATGTGATCGGCATGGAGGCACTGGTCCGCTGGCAACATCCGGAAATGGGCTTGATATCGCCGGATAAATTTATTCCCATCGCCGAGGAAACTGGTCTTATTGTGCAAATAGGGGAATGGGTTCTTAGAGAAGCCTGCCGACAGAACCGGGCTTGGCATAAAGCTGGCATCTGTGCGCTACCGGTTTCCGTCAATCTATCCGTCCGGCAGTTTTCGCATGGCAATGTTCCGCGAATGATCGCCAGCGTCTTACGCGATACCGAACTCCCAGCGGTCTACTTGGAAGCCGAATTAACTGAGAGCATTCTGGTTCGGGATGTCGAAAAGACTCTGGACATACTGCACGAATTGAAAGCGATGGGTGTGTGCATCGCGGTTGATGATTTCGGAACCGGTTATTCAAGTCTTTCCTATCTCAAGCGCTTCCCACTGAACCGGCTGAAAATCGATCAATCGTTTGTATGTGATCTGGTGGAAAACCGAGACGACCAAGCAATCGCTTCGGCTACGATCAGCCTGGGGCATAGCCTAGGCCTTGTCACGATTGCTGAAGGGGTCGAAACAAAGGAGCAACTGGAGATTCTGCGCTCGCTTGGCTGCAACGAAGCGCAGGGCTACCTATTTGCTAAACCAATGCCAGCAAGGGAAATGGAGCAGTTCTTACGGCAATCCAAATGCATCGCTACTCCTCTGTAAAGAGCTTACTACCGCCTTCTGTCTCTTTATTTCTATTGACGGCAGTTTATAATCCTGATCGGGTTTTCAGATTCCATTCCTTATTACTCGTAAACTGCCAAACCGTGGAGCCATAAAACTGATGTCTCCATTGTTTAGTTAAAGGGCTTCATGGCTGCATTCCGCCCATTATTTTTCTCAGACAAGCGCATTTATAGTCATTGACTTATATGACATAAAAACAGCCACGCAGTTTTCCCATCGATTTATTTTCTAGCCTAATGCAACAATGATTTATTTCATCATTGAGCGTTTGAATTTTTTATCCAATTTGCTATTGGCATCTTCAGATAATTGAGCCGCCCGATTAGCAGCTTCTTCAGCGGCTTTAGCCCGCGCAGCCGCATCCGCAGATGTGGTTTGTGCGCTGGCTGCATCAGCTGATGCCTGTTTGACAGAAGTATCCAAGCCATTTACTTGATTCTGTAAATTTTCAACATCTGAAGTAGTTGCGCAAGCCACAACCAAACTGGACGCCAGGGCTATCATTGATAGTTTTATTGCTTTTTTCATACTATTTTCCTTACAAAAGATTATCAGTAAAAGACCATTAAATTAGTCGCTTCGACTGTGTATAGATTACATCAACAAGATGAGAGGAAGTCTATTGGTTTGATTAAGATTACATGAAGACGAAGATGATTTTAGGAACAGACGTAGCCTATGAACAAAAGTGACCAGAAAGGATTGTTGCTTGTATCACAGTTCAACTTATTATTTTGTAAGGTTTACAACACTCATTTATCTATAGAGGATTTCATCCAAATTCATTTTGTAATCGATATCTTTGCAACCGCGTCAATGAAAATTAGTTGTAAATTCATGCAGTAAAGTTAAAAACTGATTTTTTTATCGCCCCCAATCTGATCTTCTTGCAATCCAAAATATAATATTGGCAAGTGTCTTGCTTATCCCTTTAAAAGAGAGGTGAATATGACATTACACATCGGGCCCATATCAACGATTTTATTTTTACTTAATCTCATCTGGAGAAACAAGCAATGCTACTAGAAACCTATCAAGCTAAAGGCTTACTGACTGTCACTCTGGTTAATGGTCAAACCAGCGATGCTGGTGTTTATGCTTACCGTGGTGACCTGGTTTTAAAAGAAGGTGCTCTGCGTGAGGGCACAACTACCGACCGTAAACCTCCGGAAGCCCTGTTGATTCATTCAGCCCTGATTGTTGAAAACGACAAGATTAAATTTATAAACGGCCTGTTGCCTACGCTCGATTTACTGCCCGTTTTTGTTGAGAAATATAAAAACGATATAGCTCCGGACTGCTTAGCTTTGATTTATGTCGAAAATATCGGTAAAGGAATGAAGGTTGAAATGGAAGGCGTGACCTACAATTTGATTCCTTTCAGACAAGGCCTGGTATGGAATGAATTACTTGAAGAACTGTATATTGAAAAAAGCGAGCTAAAAAATCAATCTGCTGAAGATAAAGTCGCTATCGCTTATGCAGCAGCCAAATCGTATAACCCGAAAATTCCGCTCGTTTCATTTGCAGAAGCTGAAGACAATACCATCGTAGTGGTCAAAGAAGCTGCAGTCGGTGCTATTTAGGATGACTTTTCTGCATTAAGATACACCTTTGAGCTATGCGCGAAAGTTGTATGGCTATCTGGCCCTCATTATTGTCAACTCGTTGATAGGAATATCCTGTGAAACTTCAGATTGAGCGCAAGTATGTCGAAGCGATGGCTGATGAGTTCCCCGGACTGTCAGCATTGAAAGATCAACTGCGTTTTGGTAATAAGGCCGAAGTGCCTTTCAAGCAATTATCCAATGCCGAGCTCAGTTTTTTACAGGTTCTTTACCAGAAAGCAGGGGCTGCAATGCAAGGTCATGCCGCGCAGTTGTCAACGCTACAAAAAGCGATGAACGACGATACGGTCAGGTTTGAAGAAGATGATCTGGAAATGCTGCTACCGGCTTGTGCCCGTTATCTTATCACTAATGCCATACGGGGCTGGTTGTTCCAGGCCAACGTGGCAGGAAAACCGATGGCCTACCTGGTCACCCGGCTAGACTATACGCCTTCGGGCGAGGAAGAAACCGGACGGGTAACTCTTGAACTTAAAGCCAATGCCAAAGGCAAAGTGGCTATTTCAACTGTTACTATCCGAGCCCGGGACATCGCCAATAAAACGGTCACCGAAATTTTTGCAGCTAAAGGTTTTCTTAAAGAAACTCCTGAGCTTATCAGGACTTATGACGATGCCGCAGGACGTTATTTCAAATGGTGCGGCCAGTCCGGCGCACAGTTTTCCGGCAAAGGCACCGGGTTTTATGCAGAAGATCCGACGGCTTCGCATCGCAGCACCGATTGGGCGCGTAAAGATGTTGTGGTTTTATCGACAGAAGGTGGAACCGCGCGCCTGGTGTGTGATGAAAGTATCCTCAGCGAGCGGGCATTAACTGCTGATGCCAAAGGCGACATTCTTGCCAAGTATTTACGCAAGGCAGCCAAAAGTAATCGCTATGACTGCAAGGTCGAGAATGAAGTCGAGGCATCGCAAACAGAAATTCCCAAGGGCTTATTTACCGAACTACCCGTACATTGCTACCTGCTGATGTTTCATCTGGAACTGCATCATCATTTGTGGGTGCATGTAAATGACATCAAGCCCTATCGCTATCAGCCGGAATTAAAACAAAAACTGATTCTTCTCGAAGAACAGATCGATTTAATTGATATTCTGACCGCTGAAATGGATGTCTTGATGGATGATATTGTTGAAGGCAAATCGGGAGGCACAACCGTCTTGTGTGCAGGACCTGCCGGAGTAGGTAAAACCCTGACTGCCGAAGTTTATTCTGAAATCATCAAACGTCCATTGTACCGTGTGCATTCCGGACAACTGGGGCTCAATGTAGGTGAAATGGAAAAAGCCTTGAAAGATGTATTAACCCGAGCTCAACGCTGGGGCGCTGTGATGTTGATTGACGAAGCCGATGTTTACATCAAGCGCCGCGATAATAACATCACGATGAATGCCGTTGTCGGGGTATTTTTAAGGGTGCTTGAATATTTTAACGGCTTGCTGTTTTTGACGACTAATCGTGTCGATGATATTGATGAAGCCATAGTTTCCCGATGTATCGCCCTGATCAAGTATTATCCGCCGGACAGTGAAGCACGCCGCCGCATTTGGCAGGTAATGATCGATCAATTCGATCTGGATGTTAATGCTGACTTGATCAGGCAATTAGCGGATAGCTTCCCGGAAGCGACAGGCCGCGACATCAAGGGACTTTCCAAACTGGTTGCAAAATTTTGTCAGCACAAAAAAGTAATGCCGACGTTGGAGGTATTCAAACGTTGCTCAATATTCCGGGGAATGGATTTGGAGAAGTTCGCAGAAAATGCACTAAGTTAGTACATTTAAAACGCATAAATGACTGTCTTTGGTGCAAATTTGAAGTATTAAATTTAGAAAAAGTAATAACTGGCTGAAACATAGGAGCATTAAAGAACGGTAACTCGATATCCTGAACACATCTGAGTTATCGGATGCGGCTAAAACTAAAGCCCGTCCCACAAAAAATGTGGATGTTCAAGTTATTTTATTTTTATTACTAATTAATTGGCATTATTAATGCTAGATAATAAATATATATACTTTCCCTGTATGTTACTCGCTCCTGTGGTTGGTACCTTTGGCGCCCTACTTTCTCGGCTAGGGCGCTTTTTTTTGCCTGAAAATCTTGCCAATATCAGGAAACAAGGAGGACTCAAGATGTTGGCAAACAATTTGCTTAATATTTCATAGTTACTCTCTTAACTTCATAAGAGAACCACTGAATGGCTGTTTTAGCTACATACGAAGCGACAAAATCAGTTTTATTGTTAGTTTTACAACAATCTTCCCATTCTTGAGGGATGACTTTTTAAGGTCATTAACAATACGATGAAATATAAAACCATATCCATTGCCGATTCTGAAAAACTGATTAAAGAATCAAAGCCTTTGATCCTGGATTGCCGGGATATGAAAGATTATCGGGCCGGGCATTTAGAAGATGCCCTGCATGTGCATGAAGGCTTAAAAGATTCTTTAGTCAAACGCGGCGATAAGCAACGCAGTTTGTTGATTTATTGTTATTACGGTCATGCTAGCGAGCATCTTGCCGAGTTTTTTAGTGATTTCGGCTTTAAGGATGTTTACAGCCTCGAAGGCGGTTATTCCAGCTGGAAAGACAAACATAAGGAAGCGTAATGAAGCCGGAAATATGGGATTGGTTACAAAATAACTATTTCTCTGTCGCCCAACCGCTTTTAAAGAACACTGCCGGCATTTACCCTTTGATTTTGGCAAGTCAGCAGGGCCACAGTTATGTAGTCCAGTTTTTGATTGAACAGAAAGCAACTCTGGATGTTATTGATGAATATGGCAATAACGCCTTGTGGGCAGCTTGTTATGCTGAAAACAGCGAATGTATTGCTGAACTGATTAATGCAGGAATCGATATTGATTATCAAAATTCCGCCTCGGGTGCTACTGCCCTCATTTTTGCGGCATCCAGTGGCAGAGGGAAGGTTGTTGAACAACTATTGGCGGCCGGCGCTGATCCAGACCTTAAAACGCACGACGATTTCACTGCGTTGGACTTAGCCTCCACCAGGAAAATACTTATTTTATTATCCAAGCTTGTAAAATCAGGAGATTGAAATGGAAGCATTGCCCCGTGAACTAGCCTTACGCATTGCCCTGGCATCGCGCATCCTGCCTGGTATCGACATACCCCGGTTGCTTGAAATATTACATGAGCGATTGGGCTCACCCCTGGATGATGAAAAATTAAAATCCATTACCGTCACCAATCTTAAAACCGGCTTAGGCAGTCTAGATGGTGAGGAAGATGGCGAAGATATTGGCATCGGTCTGGCCAATATCAAATTGGCGGTGCGTTATTTGTGGGGCGACGAGGCTGAAGACGAAGATTTGCCGGAAATCATGCCATATAAGGACGGCGATATGCCGGACTCTATACGTGTCGCCATAGGTTCGAACAGCGGTGCGTTGATTAATGGTCACTTCGGCTCCTGCATACGATTTCTGGTTTATCAGTTATCTCAGGATGATTACAGACTGGTAGATATTCGATCAACAATTGAGGCTGACAGCGCAGAGGATAGAAATCTGTTTCGCGCAAATCTGATCAAAGACTGTCATGTTATGTTCGTACAATCTATCGGCGGCCCGGCTGCGGCAAAAGTGATACGTGCGGATATATACCCGATCAAGATTCCGGAGGTGACCGATGCGGTTGATCAGTTAAAGGAATTTCAAAAAGTATTTGCTGCACCACCACCCTGGTTTGCCAAAGCCCTGGGTCGTTCAGCCGAGGAAAGCGTCAGGTTTACTCATGATGAAGGCTGTTAGGGAACGATAACAGTAGACCGGAAAGCACAACTTGCCTATTCCTACGAGCGTTTCGCAAAAGCCGATGTATTTATGTACCTTAACTGGTGCGAGACGGCTGCCGAGCGTCATGTCTAATGCCAACTGATCTTTTTGGATAATAGCCAGCTCCGCTTCAGTGCGCACAGGTCTAGTGCGGACTGGCCATCTGAATCACTACTTTGGTTCAATCTGCCGGAACATCCCGGCTTCGGTTTATTGGATCATGGCTTCAATAAGCACTGCAGCTTTGGGCTTGGAACAGCAAAATAAAGCAGTCAATGGTGGCATAATTAATGCTAAAACTTTACTGTGCGGAATAAATTCCCCGAATTATCCTTTTTAAGGAAAACATCTGGATTGCAGCAATATTTTCCTGCATGTTGCTACTGCTTACGGGTTCGATTGAATCACAAATTATCGACAGACTTGACGAGGTGACGGATGCTCTTTAATACACTTTCCAACACCCTTTGTATTATCCTTGCAGGAGGAGTGGGCTCCCGTCTGCATCCACTGACCGCCGATCGAGCCAAGCCGGCTGTGCCTTTTGGGGGCAAGTACCGCATCATCGACTTCACGCTGACCAATTGCCTGCACTCCGGTTTACGGCGTGTGTTGGTCCTGACTCAATACAAGTCGCACTCATTGCAAAAGCATCTGCGTGATGGCTGGACGATCTTCAATCCGGAAGTCTCCGAATATATCACGCCCGTGCCGCCTCAGATGCGAACCGGCGAGTCCTGGTACTCTGGAACAGCCGACGCCATCTTCCAGAATCTGTACATGATCGAACGCAGCAATGCCCAATTTGTATTGATTCTATCAGGCGATCACATATACCGGATGGATTACGCCGCAATGCTCCAATTTCACCGGGAGCAGGGAGCGGAGTTAACGATTGCCTGTATGCCAGTGCCGCTTACAAGCGCCAGTTCTTTTGGCATCATGTCGGTGGATTGCGCGCATCGAATTCGAGAGTTCCACGAAAAGCCGAAAAATCCCAAGCCTATGCCTGACGACCCACACCGTGCGCTGGCATCAATGGGTATCTACGTTTTCAACATGGACTTGCTCGGTCGCGAATTGCAAGCCGACCACGACCTCGCAGCATCAAGCCATGATTTCGGCAAGGACATCATTCCACGTCTCATCGAGACTCATTACGTATCCGCTTACCGGTTCGGCGGAGAAACCGGACGTGTCACGCCCGACCGGTACTGGCGTGACGTCGGAACGATAGATTCGTACTATGCGGCGAACATGGACTTATTGGCACAGATTCCGCCTATGAACCTGTATCAGCACGACTGGCCCATTCGTACCTACAATGGACAGAACCCGCCAGCGCGTATGGTGCGAGGGGATAATGGACACTTAGGGGAATTCATCGACTCTTTGCTAAGTAGCGGGACGGTCATCTGCGGGGGCACGGTTAGACATTCGATCCTGTTTTCTCAAATCCGGGTGGATGAAAATGCTGAAGTTGATGATTCGATCCTGTTTGACGGGGTGCATGTGGGCGCTGGTGCATACTTAAGACGCTGCATCGTGGACAAAAATGTGCAAATTCCTCCCGGCGAGCGGATTGGATTTGACGCCACCGCCGATGCAGACCGCTTCACTGTCTCGGAATCAGGTATTACCGTTGTTCCGAAAGGTTACCGCTTTTCCGAATAGCAACTTCATGAAAACCGGTGTCAAAAAAATTCAAGATCAATGTTATGAAAGCTGGACAAAATTTTTTGTGGTCGTTAGGAGTCTGTCTGCTGTATCTGACAACTGCGAAACTTGGTCTCGAATATGCCGTTATCGGCCATACGGTCACATTATTCTGGCCACCAAGCGGAATTGCTCTGGCAGCCATTATGATAGGAGGCTATCGCTTGTTGCCTGGAATTGCCCTAGGCGCCCTTATCGCCAATGCCGGGGCTGGTTTACCGGTACTTACTTTATTCATCATTACTTTAGGCAATACCTTGGAACCTTTATGTGGCGCTCTATTGCTTAAACGGCAGAAGAATTTTTCGGTTGAACTGGATAAGGTATCCGATGTGCTCAAGTTGGTTCTGATCGCTGCACTAGGCAGCACCATCGTGGGCGCTTCGTTTGGCACACTGGGCTTGTATGCTGGCGGCATGATCCCGGTCGCAGATTTCGGTTTGACCTGGTTGACCTGGTGGCTAGGAAATGGAATGGGCGTAATTGTGATTAGCCCGGTTCTTCTCGCTGGATTCAGTAAGTCTTGGGTTACCCTATTATTTTCATCGAAGAAAGCCCTGGAAGCATTGGTATTGATTGTCGCTTTAACGGTAGTTGGCCAAACCATATTCGGAAGCCCAGAATTTGCCGGTCATGGCTATTTCCCGGTCTCCTTATCCATTTTTCCGTTTGTTATCTGGAGTGCGCTTCGCTTCGGAACAATCGGAGCTGCCAGCGTTGCACTGATTGCATCGCTGCTTGCCATTAACGGCACGGTGCGAAATACCGGCCCGTTCGCAGTGGATTCGACAATGCAGAGTCTGATTCTTTGGTGCTTATTTGCCGACCTGATGGCTATTACCAGCCTCATTTTGGCTGCGGTAAATTCCGGACGAGAAAAGGCACTATCCGGATTAAGGAGCTCCTACGATAATTTGGAAGAACTGGTGCAGAAACGAACTAACCAACTCATTCAGACAAACCTGGAACTTCATACCGCCTTAGCCGACCGGCGGCGCTTGCAGATGGAAATGAATCAGATTACCGAGGAACGGCAGAAAATGATCGGACAAGAATTGCACGATGGGTTGGGCCAACAGATCACGGGGATTGCTTTTATGCTCTCCTCCTTGCTCGAAATATTGGGCGCGAAATCGGCGCCGGAAGTTTCTATTGTCCATCAAGCCAAGCACCTGCTCGGGGAAGCGATGTCCGTGATTCGGTCGCTGTCTCGCGGGCTTTATCCTGTCGCTTTAGAAGTCGGCGGACTTTCTTCCGCACTTGATCATCTGGCTGAGTATGCGCAACTTTCGTCCGGAATTCAATGTACGGTCCGATGTACGGCTGGGGTGAATGTAATTGACAAAGCCATCGCGCTAAACCTTTATCGTATTGGCCAGGAAGCCGTCTGCAATGCCTTGCGTCATAGCAAAGCCCAACGAATCGAAATTATGCTGTCGAAAACTGGAGAACAATACATGCTTTCGATAGAAGACAACGGCATCGGTTTCTCAGGTGAAAGTATGACGATGAACGAAACGCTCGGCTTGCGCAGCATGCAATGCCGAGCCGACTTGATCGGGGCTGAAATCGAAGTTCGCGAAAATCCTGGCTGCGGCACGTCAATCGTCGTTACAGGTCCTATAAAGCATGAGGTGTAGACAGTTGCCAAATGAAAACAAAGACCGCCTGGGGAAAGCCAGAATTCTGATTGTAGACGACCATCCTATCGTGCGTCAGGGTTTGGCACAGGTTCTCAATCTTCAAGCCGATCTACAGCTTTGCTGCGAGGCCAGCAACGTCGAAGAAGCTATGGACGCAATAAACCATTGCAATCACGATTTGGTCATCGTCGATATTTCTCTACAAGGAGGTTCCGGATTAAGCCTCATCACTACCCTTACAGCGCATCATCCTCAACTTCCAACCTTGGTCATGAGCATGCATGAAGAATCGTTATATGCTGAACGCTCGTTACGGCTAGGTGCAAGGGGTTATATCATGAAGCACCAGGCGACTGTTAACATTCAATCGGCCATACGGCGAATCTTGAATGGCGGTATCTATTTGAGCGACGAGATGCATAGCCTGATAGTTGATCGCATATGTTCTCGTGATTTCGATCCGGGAACAGCAGATCCCGTTGCTTGCCTGACAGACCGCGAGTTCGAAGTGTTGCGACTGATTGGATTTGGTTTCGGTAGCCGGCAGATCGCTGAAAAATTTAACAGAAGTATCAAAACTATCGACGCACATCGCGCCAATATCAAAGAAAAATTGGGTCTGAAGACTGGAATAGAATTGATTCGCTTTGCAGCTTTCTGGGTTAAAGCGAACGATTAGAGCTTCACCAAATAGGGGATTTACCTAGATAAAATAAGGATAATGCTGATTGTATGCAATCCCCCAGAGTTGATAACCTAGACTTACTTACCATAACAGACTAACTGGAAGGTAGGTAGGGAAGCAGCCTGAAAAGCTGCGAATTTGGGCTAAATTACCGAAATGAGAAGGTACCCTTGTTCGACAAAGCCTTCGAAAATAATCAAGGAGAAAATCAACATGTCCAACGAAAATTTGATTGATAACAATCGTCGTAGCTTTATAACGCGAAGCGTTATCGGCTTAGCCGTCGTTCCTCTCGGGAGTTTCCTGGCTTGCCAAAATGCGCAAGCGCGTGGAAGTGGCGGGGTGGCAGGTCCATCAAAAGAAATAGCCAAACTTCCTGAAAATGATGAGCAGGCCAAGGCGTTAGGCTATCGCGCGGACGCCACACTTGTGGACGATACCCAGTTTAAGCGAGGTGAAGGTCAATATTGCCATAACTGCCAACTCTACAGCGGCTCACTCAATAAGGAGTGGGGGCCCTGCGCCATTTTTTCCTATCGTATAGATCCCATTCTGCACAAGAATTATGTGGTCAGCGCTAGCGGGTGGTGCAGATCATGGGGCCCTACCGCGACCGGTTAATAACGTGCATGAAATAACTTTGACATCTTACTCCCTCTCCTACCCGGAGAGGGCCGGGGTGAGGAGATTTAATACATAAGTTATTTCGTGCACATTCCTTAACTTTCTGGCAGCAAACCATGCCTTACGGACCCAAGGGCTCTTCCATCAATTCCGCAAGCCGGACAAGGTCAGATGTTTGTTGGCGTATTTGAGTGACAATTCGTTCATCCAAAGCTTTTAACCAGCGCTCAGGAATTTGTTGAACACCGTATTTGGCGCCTGCCAGCATGCCGGCCAACGCGCCCGTGGTGTCGGCATCACCGCCCTGATTAACGGTTGCAACCAGACAGGATTCAAAACTGTCTGTGCTGAAAAAATAATGCAAAACCGTTTGCACAGTATCGACAATATAGCCCGAGGCTCTGCCAGGATAAGGGTTATAGACAAATTCTCTGTATTGACTAATCAACAGCTCTGCTTCCTGTTCGCAAGCGTCCATATCCTGGCTGTTAACTAAGTGACTGACTATCTTCCCCAAAGTTAAAGTGGCTGCATTAGACAACGGATTATTGTGTGTAATGTGACTCTGCTGCAAACTCCATACGCTAAAAAAGTCCGGCCGGTTTAATGTTGCCAATACCACAGGCAGATTACGCATGCAAGCACCGTTTCCAGCATCATCATCACGAGACAATCCAAACAGTTCACCGCTATCCCGATAGCGCATGATACCGCGTCGACAGGTATTACCTACATCCGGCGGATCGCTGTCCAGCCAGGCGACAAAATTATTGGCAACGGCCTGAATATTCCAATCCTGATGATCGATAATGGCTTGCCCCACCGCGAGTGACATTTGCGTATCGTCAGTGACTTGACCTGCTTCCAGCCCCAGCCAACCGCCACCGATAATATCCTGATGTACGCCATAACGTTTCTGGATTTGTTTCGGCGTCATAAACTCTACCGTTGCGCCGAGCGCATCGCCGCAGGCAAAGCCTAAATACGCTCCCAAGGCTCTGTTCAAAAGTTGTTCTGAAGACATTTTCGCTTCCTTAGCGCTGGACTTTGACTCGATAATCGCCGCCAATCACCAAGTATTCAGCTTCGCCGTGCAAGGCATGATGCGGTAGCAATTCATTAAAAAAAATCAGTTTAACCATAGGCACTTCAACTTCCAGAATATAAGCCCCAAATTCACTGGCAATACTGCGGCGGTCAGTAAAAGAAACAATACTGTTGAAACGCACGATTTTATGCAGTTTATCCTCATCCTGAACCATCCAGTGACTATCCAGCGAGTTGACGCCACGATAAAGGGTTTTATGGGTTACCGCCGGAAATTGAAAACGTTCGATAATCCACTGACAATATTCGTAAAGAAGATCCAGTTGCATGTAAATGCAGTTATTGTGATAGCGGCTGTTCATCTTTTCCTCGATATACATGATCCAATCCTTACTCATAAAACCGGCTATGTGCTTTTTATGATAAGTTGGAAACAGCCCAAAACGGCTTTCGACCCAGCCCTTAAAAACCGCTCCTTGGGCATTGTTTGAATCCAGCCCCCAATCCTGAATCAGTCTGAGATAACTGTTCCGGTAACGTCGTCTTCCCAAATGATCGTTGCGTAGCCTTTGTTCTGTTTCAAAGCCGAATACGACACACATGTAGTCCTGAAATATCCGGCCGCAGTCCTCGCGTGTTGAATGCCTGGCCAACTGCCCAAACAAACCTGAAGCCGATTCGCGGGTGCCTGCAATATGCAGCGGTTTAGGATTTTCGTTAAAGACATGACTAGCCATGCAGGCAGTCGCCAAACCGATTAAGTTGGTGCTGTGGCCATATTGAGAAATATCAGGCATTTGGTGATCAGTAAAATCTTCAGGCAATGAATGGATGAAATAATCTCTAATATTAAATGGTCTCTTTAAT
>CAYVFT010000093.1:0-15350 GCA_964450225.1 uncultured Crenothrix sp.
CCATAGGGTCGCCTGCTGCTCGTACTGCGCCAGAAATACCATTCATATCATAGTGATTCCACTGATCAGTAAGGCAAAATTCGTGGATGTGATTGTCAACGCCACGATAAACAACTCGTGGTGCACCACCCACATATCCCATAGGGTCGCCTGCTGCCAGTACTGCGCCAGAAATACCATTCATATCATAGTGATTCCACTGATCAGTAAGGCAGAATTCGTGAATGTGATTGTCAACGCCACGATAAACAACTCGCGGTGCACCACCCACATATCCCATAGGGTCGCCTGCTGCTCGTACTGCGCCAGAAATACCATTCATATCATAGTGGTTCCACTGATCAGTAAGGCAGAATTCGTGGATGTGATTGTCAACGCCACGATAAACAACTCGTGGTGCACCACCCACATATCCCATAGGGTCGCCTGCTGCTCGTACTGCGCCAGAAATACCATTCATATCATAGTGGTACCACTGATCAACAAGGTAGAATTCGTGGATGCGACTATCAACGCCACGATAAACAACTCGCGGTGCACCACCCACATACCCCATTGGGCCACCTGCGGCGAGTGGTATCGGAAAGAGTTTCTTATCCCATCCTATTTGCTGGCGTGTCCACTGACAAAGGCTCAGTGTATTTGCATCCATCAAACAACTAACATGCGGATTTTGAGGGGTTGCACAATTAACACAATTGTTATTAGGGATGCCAAGTTCTCCATAACTACCACCACAGGAGCATTTTATTTCATTATTATTTTCATCTCTTGAATTATATTCATCTCCAGCGCCAAAAATATGGCAGGTTTCATGGGCGAAAACTGTGTTGATTTGGTCTGAACCCCAGCCATCATTTGCATAATTCATCACAATTTTTTCATCAATTGTATAGGCGAAATGGTGTAATGGGTACTTTGTGAAATATCCCACGTATGCCCAACGAGTTCGTCGGTCGCGTTGTAGCGTTTGTACATATCTAACCGAATCTTCTCGGGTTCCTGAAAAACCCATTTGATGAAGGGCTGCGTTTCGCCAAGGGGCTTCTGCATCTTCGTAATTGCTAGTGTTTCCAGAATCCACGTCGACCGTAATATGTTGTATGTCGTAAACAAACGTGATTTCGGCTCGTGGTTCCGCATTGGCAAGAAAGTTTAAACCTTCTTGTACTTCTGCTATCACTTGCTCCCGTTCTGCTTGTGTGAAAGCAAGATTGTCTTCTGGGTCGTCTGGTCCTGAAACGATTATAACTCCAACGGCTATCGAACCCACCATAAAGCGACTCGTTGGCGTCCCGGTGGATTCTTCTGGAGTATCTTCGAGGGACTCATCTGGATGTTGTGAAATTTTAAGGGATTTATTAATGGCTTTTTTTTTGTTGGAAGTCTGTCGAATACTATGTGGTGGCGTATGTCCTGGATCACCCCAACTTAGACCTTCTTTTGGGTTTTCCCTAAGAACCATACTCCGTGCTCTTGACGCTCTCCACGCATCTGCTGCTAGCTTAGAAATTGCATCCAGCAACTCGGGGCGAGTTGTTTTTGACATTACGAACTTTTCTGGATCAACTTCTTCGGGCAGATTGGCAACAATCACCGAGTCGGTGAACTGGTGAGTAACTCTACCTCCAACTCCAATTATTTCCTCAGTTGCATCAAGAACTGACTTAGTGAACAAGAGTACATCTTTTGCCATGATACAATTTCCTTCTTAAAAGTTAATAAATTTTGGATTCAATATTCCACGCTAGCAAACGACCAGACTTCTCCCCTGTGCCGTAAATTCGTAAGGCAAGTGTGCGAGTACATAGATTGGATTAGCGAAGCGTGATCCGATTTTTTACTGGGGCTTCAAATTGCTGCATGGCGAAATACGCTATCCCGCTCTACAGATTACGCCTTACCGTGTTGAGAAACCAAACGACCTTGCGGGCTAGGATCGGGATGAGCGTATAGTTAGTCATGGATAAAACAACATAGCGCTATTCGTTTCTCACCGCACTCTATCGCACTACTGCGCTAATTTTTTTCATAGCTCAGGTTTTTTTTTAGAACACCGGAAAAATTCGCAAAAATGCCTCAAAAGACTCCATGCCTTAGATTTTTCATATGGAAATAAGGAGCAATAACACTTTTGGCTATTTGCAATTATGTCTTCTTCCTTATCGCTTAGCATTACATATACTCCAGGTTGTTCCGCATGTACAAATCCGCGCAAGCAACTCAGCTTCTGTCCAGCTATAACTTTATGGCCTGAAGGTTGAAACAGCCATGCTTCTGTTTTACCTCCGGATTTATCAGAGAAAATAATTTCGGTGCGGGGTAGATTAACAGTCTCATGGCAAGTCTCTTTAGCTTCAACGAATTTAGCTGAATGAACAGTAATATCATCAAATTGCACCCAAGCACCATCAAGGCTTTTGCTCATTAATGATGTGTTCTGCTTGCAGGGCAGGTCAATAGTTTCTATTGGTAATGGAGGTGGCGCATGATGTGGCACCTCATTAAGCTTGTGTATTTCCATCCATCCTTTGTCAAGCACTGTCATCGAGCCAGACTCTTCTGATATAACGCCACCAGCACATAGAACTTTCTGCCAACGCGGATACGGAGCTTCAATTGTCTTGCCAGTTTTTACCCATATACCGCTCCACCCGCCGCCGAGATGGTGATTGAGGACGACCAAATTGCGGTGATGTACGCCACCATTACAGCCAGTGCAACACGCAACACTTACATGGATATTTTGGAACTTAGTCGCATAAGGAAAATTGGACTCCAAATGCGGCACCTTTAATTCCATTGCAGTAGGCAAACCGTGGATAAAAGATGGACTAGTAATTGTTTTAAAATTTTTCCCTTCTGCTGTGATAAGGTTGTTGATCGTTATCGAATCTATCTTTAACGGTTGTGTTTCCATGCGATCAACTCTCAAAACCAACCGTTGAGCTGACGTTTCATCCAACCTCACTTCATGGACTTTCAGACCACTTTCAAAAGTATATAGTCCTGCCTCATTCACCATTGACACGTGAATATTTGTAGAAAATAGTACAACTACCTCGTCTTCACTTATTGGGTATGTCGCTAGTATTGGTTGATCTTGTATATGTTTGGTCATGTTTCTTCTTCCTAGTATCTCAATGTTCAATAAATATACGGAGCTATTTGCGCATTACCGAATTAGTCCTCAGCGAGAGAGGAGCTGCGCAATTACCGCTGGTCTTGAGTGCCTCGCTAGCCGCGATCGACGGTGGCTTGCTGGCGTCTTTAGCGATGAGACGCAAGCGCTCGAGTGATCGATCAGTGCATGCAAGAGCGAGGCCAGTAACGGCCGCATCGCGCCAGCGGTCGATGAACTTCGTTATTTCCTTAGCGCGAAACTGCTCCTCGGATTCTGCGAGCAGCTGCGTACTTACGGGGGATATGATAGCTTCCGGCCCGTTCTGCCTTAACCATCGGAGACGCAACGCGTAACGTTCTCCGAGTGAGTGCTGCAAGTCGGCGATGTCTTCCTTGGTTGGCCCCAGATCGTAAGTCTCCCAAAGCGCATCCTCTAGAATCGGTCCGGCTGTGGCCATGTCCATTTCGATATCGCCAGAGTCGACGCGGCAGTCCTGGTTGAGCCACGTAGTGAGCAGTGTCTGGTATTTCACCGGCAACGACATTAAGGCGTGACGTTGCTTGTCCTCGACAGGGATTTTTGGTGTTGACTTGCTACAACCCCCAGCATAAAGTAAAACCGCGAGTATCTGGATCAATTGGATCGTTTTCATGGGTGTCTCCTAGTTGGCTGGCCAGGTAGCGCCGTCAGCCCAGATGCGCTTGTCCGCTTTCGGACAGTTCCGCGTGGTGGAGCTAATGTTGCAGGTGTCGATGATCGGCATCGTTGGACGGAGCCCGTACACCTGTGTTGAGCGGATCGCGGAGATCGATCGGATGTGCGCTCGGTAGGCCTGTCCTTCTGTGAGGAACAACCGAGTTCCGCCATTCGAGTTCATAACGTTCGTGTCGTCAAACCGGGTATCTCCATCGATGTGATCGAGGGCGAGGTTATGCCCGAGTTCGTGCGCAAGAAGCCCCGGTGACGCGTTAAGGCCAACAGCAACCGAGTCACCATTGGCTACCTCTCCAATTCCATTGCCGGATCCACCGTTGGCCGCCTGCACCCAATAGACGTTGAATCGTCCATTGATGTGGCCGATCTGAGTCTCGATCGCGTTGAGGTCAGTTACATTCAAGAACGTGCCGCGATTCGGATTGTTCGTCTCGTCGCGCAACTCAATCACATCGAAGTCAAGGCCAAGCCGCTCCTGATCGTAGAGTGCGCCCGCTTGGATCACCGTGCTCAATGCTTGGTCTGCCTGCGCGCGGAAGGTTCCGGGCGCGGTGAGTATCCACACGGTAATCGGAACGCGTACCGTGTTTTCCATTGACCGGCTGAAAGTATCTTGTGCAGCCGTCCACGGCGTCGAATGTCGGGTCGGTGCGCGCGTGGCCGCGAACGACAGCACTTCATTTCCTCGCGGTGAGGGCTTCATTGCTCCCAGCGCCTGGGATGCCGTCGCACCCGCGGGTGCGATCACAAATCTTTCGTCGTCAACCTCCGCATTATTCCGGCGGCCGTCGACGAGAATACCGACTGGTGCCGTCGGTGAATTCAACCCGATGAAGAAATCATCCTGGGTGCTCGTCACAGGACATGCGGGGTCGACTTTCAAGCACTTCGTCGGATAGCCACCAACGCAGTCGATCTCGCCTGGGCAGCCGTCGGCTGTCGTGCATGCATGGGGGAAATTTGGTTCATAGCATCTCGCATGTGCTGCGGAAGGAAAATTCGTCCATACGATGACCGCAATTGCGGCCCATTTCCAGTCTGTTTTCATAGTTCAATCCTTTCTCAGTTAAAAAGTCATGAATAAATGCCTCATTTGAGACGCCTAACGAATAGCCCTCGGGAAATCAAGACCACATTGATTCTTTTATTAGGGTGCGCATACACAACATGCCGCAGTATATGCGATGTGTGAAACGGGATCTGTAAATCCACTCTTTGTACAAGAGCCATTGTCTGATGTCACTTCGCAAATCATCGCAATTGACTTTGTTACCTGTCGGCCATTGCAACTACAGTCTGCACTCACCGGAGACTGGCCACCAGTTGGTGCATTGCAGACGGCGACTGTTTTGACAGCAGGCCCTGGATCGCCCTTTATTCCTTGCAGCCCTCTTGCTCCAGTATCGCCTTTGTCGCCTTTGTCGCCCTTATCACCTTTTGGTCCACCTGAAGGCCCCTGAATTCCTGGCGGCCCTTGCGGTCCAGGCGGCCCTTGTTGGCCCTGTCCCATTGTCGTACTTATTACTATTAACGATGCACCGGCATCGACTTTTTGATTGGCAACATTGGAATCGTGTGAGCATGCGAGACTAAATATCTTGGACCCGGTGATTGTAACCACCCCCTGATTGGCAATAGTGGCAACTGCAGGAAATCCTTTAGCCATACCAGTCATGGTTGTAGCAGTGTCGATAGATTGGCCACCCACCTTGATTGTACAGCGTACATAATCTTGACCTCCCCAGTTGACTACTGATGACTTTGCGGTTGCTTTCCACACGCCTGCGGGAACATTCACTTCTAAGAGTGTAGTAGGCACGCCGCCGCTCGAAGACAAGGAAACATCATTAGTAGTTATTTTTTGATAAACATCCGCGGCATTGCTTTTACAGATATTCAGCAATATTCCGGCAACTATAATGAAGTAAATTGTTCGATTCATGTTTTTATACCTTTTGGCTGTTCCAACAATTAATTTGAATGTTTTCTATCGATGCGTCCGGTTTTATCGATAGCCAATATTGATAGGGAAGGATACTAACAAAACAAAAACCAATGGGGGTCAAAAACCAATGGGGGTCAGACTCGATTGATTTGCCTTATAAGTGATTATCTTAGTCTGGTCATCTTTTACTCTTTTTTTTCTCAGGTGGCAATAATAACCTTGGTGTCTACGTGGTTTGTCCTAGATCGTCTCGGCATAACTGTCCCTGCGTAGTCTGTGTAATTTTATTTTTGTACTATACTTTGGTTTGCTGGCAATCATTGTCGGCTTCCCCTAAAAGAATTGAATTACCAAGTTTATGTAGCCTTGGTTCAGAATTGACGCTGTTCCAGGGCTATACCTATACCTGCTATCACTTCTTAATTGTTAAGTTTTTCTATTGGACAATCAGCCTTGTTTTACCTTTCCAGAGAAGGACATTAGCTCGTAGACTTTCAGAGCTTTGTAATGGTTTAATTAATCAGGACACTTCTAAAGACAGATTTATAATGTCATTAGAGGTGAAATATGAGCAATCAAACCAAACAAAAAAGACCTAAATACACCCTTGAATTTAAAAAGGATGCAGCCAAGTTAGTCATCGAAAAAGGTTATACTCACAACCAAGCAGCCGATAGCCTGGGCATATCTTTGAGTGCGCTTGGACGCTGGGTTAGAGCTGAACGAGGCCCAGCTATAAGCATCTCAGCCGAGAAGAAATCAGTCCTGAACCTGATTGATCAAACTGAATTGATACGATTACGTAAAGAAAACGAACAGTTACGTATGGAGCGTGAAATCTTAAAAAAGGCGGCAGTCTTCTTTGCGAAAGAAGTCGAGTAAAGTACGGGTTTATTCGCGAGCAACAGAAGACGTATCCTGTTACCGTGTTATGTCGAGTCATGCAGGTCAGTACCAGCGCCTTTTATGCGTGGATACAAGCGACTGAAAATACAGATAAAATCAAGAAAAAAGAGGCACTTGAAGCAAAAGCTTGTGAGCTTTTTGAGGAGAACAAAAAAGTTTATGGTTCTCGTCGTCTCTCTGACGCTTTGAAGAAGGCGGGCATGGAGGTTGGGCGCTATAAAGTACGTCGCTTAATGGCCCGACTGGGACTGGAAGTAGGCTATCCCAAGCGCTATAAGGTAACCACGGATAGCAATCATAGCGAAGCGATTTCACCGAATAAACTGGATCGTCAATTTGCTGTAGCAGAACCTAATAAAGTGTGGACAACGGATATTACCTATGTTTGGACGCTGGAAGGTTGGCTTTATGTGGCTATTGTCATCGATTTGTTTTCCCGGCAAGTCGTGGGCTGGGCAATGGCTGATCATATGCGAACATCATTGTGCGTCAGTGCCTTGCAAATGGCCTTTTGGCGGAGAAAACCCGAGCCTGGCCTGCTTCATCATTCCGATCGAGGCAGTCAATATGCCAGTCAGGAATATCGGAGACACCTGGCTGTCATGAAGATGGAACAGAGTATGAGTCGAAAAGGCAACTGTTGGGATAATTCACCCACAGAGCGATTTTTTCGTAGTCTTAAGCATGAGCAACTGAATTACGAAAAATTCAAAACTCAAGAAGCAGCCAAGCTCAGTATTATTGATTATTTGGCTTTTTATAACGGCAGACGCACACATTCAAAATTGGGCTACCAATCCCCGTTGGAATTTGAGCGAGAATTTTATGGGAAAGTGTCTTAAGAAAGTGTCCGGTTTTTGTTGACCATTACACTTGCCGCATTAAAAAACGTCAAATTATCGGCACGAAAGTCCTCACAACTATAGGGTGCTACCCATTATTTGGGCGCATTTAAACAGAATATGCTTCAAAATTTCTGCGGGTACCAGCTTACAACCCCAATTCGATCAAGGCCTGCATTGCGTTTTAAACTTTATATGGGGGTCGTCATCTGAGTCAAGCAAGCCTTTTTGATATTCTTCTCGCAATTCGTCGACAATCTGCAAAAATTCCTCGTCGCTGCCGTCAGTCTCGTCGTATAAACCATAGAGTACAACTCCCCAATCCCAATGTTCACCAGGCTCCATTAACTCGTCTGACGTTACCTCTGGTGGCACACCGATTGCCAGATGGGTTGCCTGCATTAATTCCGTTATGGGGGCGAGTTTGTATAGGTCGACTCTGAACTCCTCAAGCTCTGCTGCTCGTTTATTATATTGGTACAATCCTCGCATTAATCGAAGTACCACATCATAGTTGTGGTCTTGTTTAAATGAGTCCATTGCTAACTTCCGCCTACTTACTCTAGCTTAGCCAAATGTCTAATCGTAATAGAATAATCCGCCACTGTAAATTCACAAAACCCTTTACAAGCCGGAAGGGCTGTCTTGGAGTCATTTTGCTCTAAAGCCTGGAAAGCTTTTTGGGTTTCTGAAGCCGGTCGACGCACGAAACGGTATATGAACCCCATAAAGGTTAAAAAATATTATGTAATTATCATTATTATGTAATTATGTAATTATGATAATTATTGTTTTAAGTGTAATATTATGCTAAGTTCAAATCAATAGCTAACAGGATTACACTCATGGCACTAAGACTCACAGAAGAAGAAGTTCACACAGCTTGCGCTGAAATTGCCGCGCAGGGTGAGCGTCCCACAGCACTGATCTTGCTTGACAAATTAGGCCGGGGCAGCCTGACCACCATCACCAAGTACCTCAATAGCTGGAATGCTTCAGATGAGGCTAAGGTTTTCGGCGTGGAATCGCTTCCTGCTATCGTTGAACTTCCGCCAGAACTGACCAAGGACGGCGAAGGCCTGATCAAGAAAATATGGACGGTCGCCAAAGGCATTGCTGACGAAGAGCTGGATATTCAGCGCGAGGCGTTGAAGCAGGCGGAAATAACCACTCAAGCGAAAGTCGAGGAAGCCTTCAGGTTTTCCGAGGCGCAGGCGCTAAAAAACGAGCGTTTGGAAGATACGTTGGCGGCGCTTAAAGCCCAGTTAGATGAAAAGCACCAGGATTATGTGCAAGCGGTTACTCAATTAAACGAAGCTGAAAAAGCTAACGTGGGCTTATCGAAAGATAACGACCGGCTCCAGCATGAAATCAGTGAACTGAAAGGCCAGGTAGCCACGCTGGAAGCATCGAACAAAGCGGCCGCTCAGGATAAACAGGAACTGCAACAAAACCACGAAGCAGCACTTAAACAGAAAGACGCCGAAATCCGGTCTCTCGATATGCAGGTCAACAACCTGCAATCGTCGCTGGATTCAACGGTTAAAGCCAATGATCAACTGAAAGCGGATATCAAGGAAAAGACATTCGAGCTGTCGAAACGGGTTATCGAATTTGAAAAACTGAATGTGCGCTATGAGTCCGCAGCTTCCGAGTTAAAAACCGTTAAATCTGATTTGAAAGCCGTCAATAAAGCCGCTTCGGATGCCGAAAAACTGGTTGCCAACCTGGAAGGCCAGCTGGAGGTTTATAAATCGCTGGATAAGTCAGAAAGCGATGAAAAGGGCTCTTCAGGTAAATAAATGCGGTTTTGAATATCACGATCAATTGGCGATCGGCACTGCATCTTCTCGAAAGATAAAATTAGCCTGATGCCCGTAAAAATCATTTACAAGGATTTTGCCTGCAATTATTTTATTTATGCCGAAAAATAAGCTATAAAGCGTATTAAAATTCACTTAACCTAACCGTTATTACACAGGAAGCGCCTCATGAACAAGTCGGAACTCATCAACGCTATCGCTGAACAGGGTAATTTAAGCAAAGCAGACGCAGGTCGTAGCTTGGATGCCTTGATCAAAACCATCGAAACCACTTTAAAAGCCGGCGATTCCATTACCTTGGTAGGTTTTGGCACTTTTGCTGTCAAAGACAGAGCAGAGCGTACCGGTCGTAATCCACAAACCGGTCAAGAAATCACTATTGCGGCGGCAAAAGTCCCTTCCTTTAAACCGGGTAAAAGCTTGAAGGACGCTGTTAACGGCTAATGACTGTGTTAAAAGTCACGTCAATATGTTTTATTTAACAGGCGCCTGGAAACATAAGCCAATAAAGATAATTACAAAGCCGAAGGATAGTTTGAGTGGCATTAACAAAGGCAGATTTTGCTGGATACTTGTTCGACGAATTGGGTTTAAAAAAACGCGAAGCAAAGGACATAGTCGAGTTATTTTTTGAAGAAATTAAAAGGACTTTAGAACAGGGTGAACCCGTCAAAATTACAGGATTTGGTAACTTTGCACTCCGCGACAAAGTCGGCCGTCCGGGTAGAAACCCCAAAACAGGCGAAGAAATCCCGATTACGGCCAGGCGAGTTGTAACATTCAGAGCAAGTCAAAAGCTTAAAGCACACTTAGGTCACTCTGCTTCGAATAGTTGCCAATAATGAAAATTTATTTAAGAGATGGGAAACTGTTATGACCGAAGTATTGTTTATATTAGTTGCTATTATTGTTGCCTATGTCATTTATGTGATCGTAAGCAAACAAAAAACAACATCCACTTCCGCAGTCAGTCAGGCAAAGCCTGAAAAACCACTAGAGGCCGTTAAACAATCAACACCACAGTCAGCTCCAAAAATCGAAAAGGTCGCGGCAGTAAAATCGGTTGCTTCAGCTACCCGTAAACCAGAGCCTGCAATACAGCATGCTGGAAAACGAGGATTAAAAAATCCGAATACAGACGAAGTTGCCACAACCTATAGTAATTACCGTTTTTACCAAACGCTGGATTAAAGAGGCGTTGGTCGCAGAAGGATTACTGGATAAGGTTTACAAAAACGATGAGCTGAATGCCGAGTTAGAAACGAAGATAAAAAGCGCAGTATTAAAGCTAGAAGCAAACGATAAATATCGTGTTTGAATGGACAGGCAATCAGGTTACTGAGCAAATGGTAATTGACGGTTAAATTAGTGCCAACAGATTCGAATGCCCGCTCAGCAGCATTAAGCAGATGCTTGGCCTCCACCATAAAGTTCAGTTGCTCTTAGCTCTCAGATTGCCGTTTCGAAACGCTACCTGTAACGGCTTGCAATTGAAAATGGTCGGGCTCGCAATCAGCGCAGTTTTGGGCTCAAATTAAGTGAAAATGAAAATGCAGCTCGGCTCACATTATCTGCAAATAAGCTTGCATTTATCGACTCTGGCTCGCAATTCATCTTCGCGGGCTCACAATAATTGCAACTGTAGAATGCCCCTGATTTCGTCTCATTTAGGTCTAGAGTTTTATGCTGGAATGTCTCAAAAACCAAAATCAACCCTATTGATACACGAAAATTGTCTCAATTTCGGTGTACCGTAAGGGTGTACCCATAAAATACATATCTTGCGGTCGATGATCTGCCCGATTTTCATTTGCAGATAATTTGAGCTCAAGCCAATGGAATGCAAGCCATAGTCGATAAATGCAAGCTCATTTGCAAATAATCTGAGCTCAACGGTTATTTCATTTGCAATTATTGTGAGCTCAAAATGGCGATAAATACGAGCCCAACCATTTTCAATTGCAAGCCGTTACAGCTACCTTCAGGAAAACAAAGGTCACTTTGCGAAATCGTCGAGAAGAAAATGGTTGAAAACAGCTACGTCAGCTGGATCGTTCGACTGACACAGCTGGCCCGACATCGTCGAAGTCGGCATAGTGCATCGTGGCAATGGGTTCGCGTTGGGACGCTTGAATGGGAGCCCCTTCCTGTGGGTTAGGCAAAAGTTTACCAAGGGTTGAGGACGTTTTACACTAAGCAGGATATTCGGAACGAAATGGGCCAAAAGAATGTCGAATGCTTATTTCTGTTTTTTCCAAAGACGCAGCGCCTATTTAAAGAGGGAAGCGTGCTTACTGGGAGACCTTCACAATGATCAGCGAACCCATCGACTTTTTGATTGTCACTGCCCTGGAAGAAGAACGGGATGCCGTGTTGGACACCTTTCGGGAGCTGTCTCTGGTTCCACCAGCCGACAAGGACATTCGTCGTTACTATGCGGGCGATCTTCCCTATTCATCGGTCGGCGGCACGAGTAGCGCTTATCGGGTGGCCCTGATCCTGTTGCTCGATATGGGTCGCGTACAGGCTGCCAACGCAACGTCAGACGCCATCCGGCGCTGGAATCCACGCTATGTCGTGCTTACAGGGATCGCTGGCGGCGTGGCAGACAAGGGCGTGTCCTTGGGGGATGTGCTCGTATCCACGACAGTGATCGACTATGAATTGCAGAAGGTCAAATCTGATGAAACCGTGGATGTCCGCTATGTCACCCACCAAGCGGCGCCGCGTTTGTTGGCCAACGTGAGAGAACTGCGGGGCACTGAATGGCATAAAGCGGTGTCCCATCATCGACCTGAATCGGGAGTACCCCAACGACATCTCGGACCCGTAGCCTCAGGTGACAAGGTTATTGCTGCACGGGAATATCTCAAATCCCACCGCCGCGTTTGGTCTCAACTCATCGGCGTCGAGATGGAAGCGGCTGGCGTAGCCTCCGCTTGCTTTCAGGCTACCCGTCAACCGGGCTTTTTGATGATTAAGGGGGTCTCGGACTTTGCCGACGCTGACAAGAACGACACTGCAACAGGAAGATGGCGCAACTACGCTAGTATCATTGCCGCGTCTTTTCTGCGTGCGTTGTTAGTATCCGGACCACTGCCCCTATCTGAATCCGCGCGAGAGGCACAACGCAAGAGCCAGGATGCCGAACACCTGGTTGAAAAACGGCGGAAACATGTCCAGTCGGGAGAGTTCGATCAAGCTGCCACGTGTATGGAGGAGGCCGCGAGACTCGCGGGCGAAGCTGGTGATAAGCCTCTGCAACTGCGCGCCACCCGAATGGCAGCGCGGGACCTTCGCAACCAATTGATCACCACTCGCCCCCCTGAACGTGAGGCCAAGCGCATCGAAGAACGCATCGGTGTCCACGTCGACGCGCTGGCTTCGCTAGGCATGGCTACGGGGGCGCTTGCTTTAGAACAGGCGCTTCTTGCCCAACTTGATGGGCGCCCCGACGACGCTCTACGCTTTGCGGAACTGGCCGAGACCGAGGCCACCGACCCTATCGATGTAGCCGACGCGCTTGTGGTGCATATGCAGGCTTGGTGGCAGAAGGGGACGCCGGAACTCGGCCTAGCCTTTTCAGCCCGGATCGAAGAATTGATGGGACAGTTGAAGGACGCCGATGACAAACTGGTACTCCGCACCAACTGGCTTCGCACCTTATGTAAAGGGGGACGAGCGGATGGGCGGGATGTTCAAGCATTCATCGGTTTGCTGCGTGACTTAGTCGCCAGCCAAGCGGTAGGGTCCGCACGGGCACTGCAATCCATTGACGAAGTGGTAGGTGAATTCGGGCGGGCCAGACCCCAAAACTTGGAGGTGATTCGAGACCTGTTGACTTTGGCGCTGGAGATGGCGGAGGGTGCCGATGACGCATTGCGGAGCGCGAACATCGCATTGCAGCTTGCCGAAGCCGAGGTCGAATTGTCCCAAGAGAACGAAGCGCGTCGACACTTGGGGATCGCGGATCAATATGTCGACCGTCTAGCATCTGGCCCCGATAACCGGGAGTGGGCATCGAAGCGCGCTACAGCCTTGGTTACGCGCGGCCGGATCGAGGCGCGCTTGGCTCGGAAAGCGGAAGAGATTGGAAGCGACTGTGCCATCCAATACCACCGGGCTGAATACGAGGCATTGAGTGCAGCCCATGAATTTGTGGAGAGGCATGAGGCCGCTATGCGGGGCGATGTTGGTCCATTCAGGGCGGAAATCAACCTCATGCTGGGCGAGGCCGCTGTGAAGCTGGGCCACATGGCTGAGGCCGCCATGCACTTTCGCGATGCCCGCACGGAGCAGGTAATGGCTCACCCCGAGCACTCACGAAATATTGGGATGCAGGCGTGGATGGGCGAGACCCATGCCGTTGCATTCAGCGGCAGACCGGCGGAGGCGTGCTCGCTGCTAAAAGAATTTCTGGCCGTGCCGGCAACTCCTCCAAAGCTTCGAGAAGCGGCGCAATTTCACCTCCATTGGCTTGAAGAGCATGCACTGCAAGTAACGGACTGGTTCGCCTCCAGCGCGGCGGACGACATGCGCCGTCAGGTAGCACGTGAGGGCCTACGGCCAGTGATCGCCAAACAAATGCGTCCGCTATTGACGTGGTTTCACGATCTGGCTACGAGGAACCACGGTACTGCCTTTTCAGAACTGTTCGATGTTTGGGGGCGAGGCGGTTTTGCGCGAGTCGCCTGGGCTGTCCGTTGTGACCCCGGCAACGCCATCGTGGTGGATGCCTGTTCCATCGAAGAAATCACAAATTGGTCCCGGGTTTTTTGCCCACTGTACGACACCGTCGTTGTGATCTGGAAAGGACCGCTGGACGCGGGGCTCGCAATGGTCCCAATGCCGGACAACTTGGGACCTCCAGGCGAGTTTGGAGGTCAGGGCTATATACGCACCAGCGACTATTTGGACAGCCTTCCTGGCTATCATGTGGCTGTCGGATGGGGCAACTATCTTCCCAAAGAAGTTTCGGAATTTCTTGCGACCGTCGCCTTGCCACTCATCCGTGCTGGTCGGTTGGTTGTTCTCCCCGGAGCACTTGTCGGATGTACGCAAAGTGCCGTGGGTTGGACGGATAATCTGCTTGTCGATGGACTTTTCGACGGTGTCGTCAGAACGGCGGGGTACGGTGTGGCAGGACGTCAAGGTGAGACGAAGAGGCCACCGAATCGGGTACTTGATCTGGGAGCCGTGGAGATTCCTTTTATCGACGGAGTTGGCCTGGATGACCTAAATCACATATTAGACGACACTGCGGAATGGATCAACCCGTTGCGCAAGATATTGCGGAAGGTGGTGGGTGGAAAGGATTTGCGGCAGGAACGTTGGGACGGACTTGGTTGCGATGTTGCCGACATCCGGGACGCTTGTCACGAACTGGAAGAGCGCTGGCGAACTCTCGCTCGGAAGCCTGTGGCTTCGGCTTGGCGAGTTGGTACGCTCACGGGCTCAGTTTCTGTGGCGGCCAGGCCCGATGACACCAGTGGTTCGGACTCTCTGACTGATCTACTTCGGACCGTAGCGACTACTCGCCCGGATTTGGGACTCTGGATTCCTTATTGGCGTTTACGGCAGGCTGGTGGCGAAATCGACTGGAGCCGACCGCTGGACAACAGAAGTGAGCCACCCGACGAAAATGCGCGCGAGCTCGGGTTTACCAGCCCCGTGCTTCAGGGTTGGCTCTTCCCAGGCGATGGCGGGCCTGGAATAGTGTTCGCATACGTCAAGCCAGCGCCACCCTCGAAATCGCCGCCGTGACCATCCCAAAATTCTCTCCCGGCGAGTCCTTCAAGGACAGAGTGATGGCAGTCCCAAAGCTCAAAGAAAATCCCACGGGAGCGCGGGACAGGCCTTGCAATCCAATATCTGCGATTTCTTGAAAGGCAGGTTTGTGTTCCACTGCTGCCACTCTATGCCGACGCCACGAGGTCCACAATTGGCCCAGACTGTGTCAAAACGCAGCAATTGATATGTTATAATATAGCCATATT
>CAYVFT010000094.1:0-15223 GCA_964450225.1 uncultured Crenothrix sp.
TTAAAAATATCCAGGTGTGTAGCCTAGCATAGTAAAGTGGTTGTTTTATTATTAGGAAATGAGGGGTAGTTAGAGAACTCCGAAAAATATAGTACGCTAGGATTTTTTTACTGGTGCATAGTGGCCGGAATTGTCCGGCTTTAATCTTCCGGTTTTTGTTGACTATTACAGTTTGCCTGGATGCAAAAAAAGCTGGTGCGACTAATATATCCAGCAATTTGTTCCAGTTTTCCAGATTTGGTAGCCGATTAAAGCGATCTTGCCAAGCGATGCAGTGCTTCACTACCATGATTAAACAACGGCCAACCATCGCCCGTTAGAACTGCTCTGATACCGGGTAAGTCTGCAATGCGCTTGATTGAATGAATCGCCTTATGTAAATCAGAGAGTTTTGCATTCGGCAACATACATAATTCTCCACCAACATGACAGCGGATTAAATCGCCAGTTATTAGTGTTGTGTGTTCCAATAAAAGAGCCAGTTCTCCCGGAGTTTTAGAACCGTCAAGTTGATAAGCAATCAATCCGGGAACAACTTCTTCATTATCATGGAGCCAGCGTTCACAGGAAATTGGAAACGTATCCTCTTCGCCTGACGGGCCATAAATTGCTGCGCCCGTGTTATTTGCAATATGTTCAGCATCACGGCAATGGTCGCTATTGGTAATGACGATGTAATTGACTCCACCCAATCGCTGCAAATGGCTGTGGTCATGTTCTGACATCGGTAAAGGATCAATCAAAACATTGCCTCCGTCTCGTACCCAGAGCACACTGTGAAAATCCAGATTGCGTTCATTATTAAATTCTGACCAGCCAAACAAATCTTTTCTATGTAATTGTTTCATCCCAGATATCCTCGATTAATTATTGTTATACATATTATGTTTTTTCGACAAGATAAGATCTCTAAACAACATTTCATTGATGGAACGAAAACAACTGAGGCATATATTGTCATCATTCAGGCAGCACATGCTGGTACAGGGTGAAGATAGACTAACCTGATTTATGTTCATTAATTATTCCGGCTGTTTGTTGAGTAGAGAAATCTAGAATATTTGTTACCAACAAATACTTGGAAAATCCGTACAACCTTTTTACAAATTTATTATCAGGGTTTAAATCGAGCAACAGTGAAAGCGTTTCTTTTGCTTCTGAATATTCTTTTTTTTCCAATAATCGTAACACGTTTTGACATTGCTGCCGGATAATAAAATTACGGAAGACCTGAGCTAAGGGCGTTCGTTTAAGGTAGATGGATTTAGATAAAACTAGAATTGCCATTTGCGGTTCATCAGCCAGCCAAAACTGCAAGGCTTTGCTAAGCCAATGTGTTGCCAGATGATCGCAGCCGAGAACGCTGCCGAGATCTGCTTGACAACGAGGGCAGAGAATACTCTCAGTTAATCGTGCATTGCAGCAAGGGCAGCGTTCCATCAGGATTCCAGATAGTAAATAATATCGGCTAACCTAGCTACGGACTCTTGCAAGCGCTCATCGAGTCCGGATTCGATACAGCTATTAATGTCTTCGATTAAATCAATCATATCCTCTTTGTCTTCATTGGAAGATGCGTCAAATAAAGCTTCGGCTTTGGCGATCAGTTTGCGTGCCTCGACGATTTCCGGCGCCTCATTTTTAACAACGCGGATAGTTTCATCACTTTGTCCGAACAGTTTATTGATGCGTTGTTTGGCAGTATCCAGTGCTCCGTGTTCAAAACGCGAGATCGCGTTTTTGATCGTAATCGATTTTTCCAGGCCGGTCGCTTTTTCCTGCGCGGAAACATGCAGCATACCATTCAAATCCAGTGACAAGGTGAGCGTGATAACGTTACCAGCCTCGACATCCTGTAAGCCTTCAACAAGAAATTCGCCGATTTTTATATTGTTCAAAGCGTCGGGATCTTCGCCTTGGTAGATTGTTACATTAACAACTTCCTGGCCATCATGATTGGTTACGAAGGCTTCCGTTTTACGATTCGGCAATGCAGTATTTTTATGAATAATAGGGACATATTTGAACGGATAATATTCATCATCCAAATAACCTATCGCGCTAGTGCCATAAGTGTAGGGTGTGACATCAACCAATACTGCACTTACGTCCTGCCCGCTAATCATGGCAGCCTGAATGGCAGCGCCCATCGCGACACATAAATCGGGATCGACTTCGCTGTGGGGTTCAAAACCGAATTCATTATAAAGCCGTTCGCGAATACACGGTGTGCGCGTCGAACCGCCCACCAAAACGATTTCATCAATGTCAGCGGGAGTTAATTTCGCACCTTTCATCGCAATATGCACGGCATCAATGGTGGCGTTGATATAGTCTTCGATCATGTCTTCGTAATCTGATCGAGACAACTCCAAAGACAAATGAATGGCTGTGCCTTCATGCTCCAGCAAGTATTCTTCTTCAATCTTTGCATAAGGCTCATCGGAAAGTACGAATTTTGCATTTTCCGCGGCACGCGTGATGCGCGCCAATGCCTTGCTGTGCTGTCGCACATCAACACCCTGTGTTTCCTGCAGATGATCGAGAATATGCTCAATGATTTGTTGATCGAAATCATCGCCGCCCAGATGATTGTCGCCGTGACTGGACAGCACTTCGACCACGCCGGCTTCGATATTCACGACAGAAACGTCAAACGTGCCACCACCCAGGTCATAAACCAGCATGCGTTTTTGGTCAACCTGATTGCCGCCATAAGCCAGCGCGGCAGCTGTGGGTTCATTGATCATACGTACGACTTCCAGCCCTGCAATTTCTCCGGCTTCGCGCGTGGCCTGACGCTGTGCATCAGAAAAATAGGCTGGCACCGTAATGACAGCTTTAGTGACAGGTTGATCAACATACTGTTCCGCGATGGCTTTAAGGCGTTTCAGAATAATTGCGGAAATTTCCTGTGGCGCATAAGCATGACCGGCTAAATCCACTTGTATATCCTGCCCCATCAATCGCTTGATCGATTTAACCGTCCGTTCCGGGTAAACCAGATACTGGTTTCTGGCGGATTCACCCACCAAAATATCACCCTGATCATCAATACCTACAAAAGACGGCAGGATTTTTTTGTTGTTGTCGGCAATTACCAACACTTGACCGTTTTCTATAATGGCGACTTCCGAGTTAGTCGTTCCCAAATCAATTCCGATAATTATTTCGTTCATAGGGGTATTTTTATAATGTGTTAGAGTTTATTGACTTTAACTTCTGCAAGACGTAAGACATTTTCTTCAAAAAGAAAACCTTTGCGCAATTCCTCGATCACAATTCCGTTATCAAGTTCTGGGTTATGACCGATTTCAACTGCACTCATGGTACGAGGATCCAGCAGCTTGCCAACACAGTCTATAGCGTAAACATCGTGGCGTTGTAACAGCTGTTCAAAGCGTTTGAGAGTCATGGACTGGCCTTCTTTAAAGGATTTTATAAAGCGGACATCCTGCTTTTTAGAGTGGCTAAACAAAGAAGAAATTGGAGTGTAGTTTTGTAAAATTCCAAAACCAACAGTGAAACGATCATAAATATCAACAATTTCCATCAGGACCATGCGTAGCGTTTCACTACGCATTTGCTGCAAGCGTTTACTATGAGTGACTAATTCATCGGCAAGCGCCTTATTATCAGTCTGCAGGGCCGTTAGAGCATTACTGAGGGTGTCCAGGGTAGCTTTAAAGTGCCTTGATTCAGCTTTAACTTCACTTTTTAAGCCAGCCATTTCGCCAAGTAAGGTACTCAAGTCAGGCTGTTCGGCGCTAAGTGTATGGGCCAGATCGGTTTGCTCAAGATAAGTCTGAAATTCTTCCAGCAAACGGCTTTTTTGTGTATCACTCATGCTCGTGTCTTTTTAGTGTTGGCAATAAGAATGGTTTTGTCGTCAATACTGGCTTGCAATAGTTTCTCGAAATGACCAGCACTCATTGATAATGGCTGTACGGCAATGAATGCCTGGTCGAGCAGGGCATCAAAATCGGCTTCAGGAAAATTAAATAGCGCGTATTTTTCACGGTTTGTTACATTTTTAATGGTTTCATAAGCGCTGTGTATTTGTTGAAATTTTTCATGATCGCGGTCAGGTGGGTTGAGCTTGACCTTCTGTAAATAAGCCTGCTTGATTTCACTGTCCGAGGCAAATTCTGCTACCTCTAATAATTCGTAAGGTGATTTCATAAGTTTTTGACATTTATTAAAAAAACGGGAATGGCTTTGGTTTTGAAGTGGTTTTTTGACCTATAAAACATTCAATAATTTGTTCAGCTGTTACGCCTATATCAATACCGATGTCATCAGCGGCTTTCAGCATTAAAATGGCAAAAAATGCTTCAGGATCATCCTTGACCAGGTCGAATGTTTTATTCATGTTGTTTGAGAAATAGTCATTGGCGAGTGACTTAAGCATCCGCTCCGGTGGGGTCTTTTTAGTAATTTCAACCGTTTTCCTTTCGAGTTGATCGAATAAATCATCGGGTAGATGTCCAAACAGCTCATCTATCGGGTCATTGTCTTCATCCATACCGCCAAACAATGTATCTAAAATATTGAAACCGGATGGATTACGTGATTCATGATATTTATCGAGAAATTTGCCGATCAAGGCAGTGGCTCGCTGGTCTTTTTCCAGTTGGGCATTTTCCAGACTTTCTCGTAATCGCAAGTAGTTCATGTAAGAACATTTGCCGGCATTGCCATTAACTTCAGCATATATCCGATAGTACATCCAAATCGGTTTGCTCCATAATGGCTGGGCAATTTTGACGCAAGCCCGCAGCAATTCAAAATGCTGGATACTTGCCAGACATAGGCATAGTGATAATAAAGTGTCTTCGCTATAGTTTTGTTGTTTGAGGGCTTGCTTAATGGTGGCTTTAATTTTTTCCAGCGCCTTATGCATTAGCGCTTGGCTTACGTTGTCATCCTCAGCATATTGCTGAATCAGCTTAATAAGCTGATTCATTTCTTGCTGAGACAGCACATGATCTGATGTTAGTGGCGGCAATTCTTTTAGAACAGGAGCGCTCTGTAAATCCAATAGTAACGCTTCCAGGGTGGCACAAAAATAGGCACACACCAGTCCATCATGCAATTTTTGCACAGATTCTGCAATCAACTGAGAGCCTTGTTTTTTATTTTCCGCAACAAACACAAAAAAACCACGCATTAATTGTGCCTGAGTCTGGAAGCGTTTGCCGATAGTTGTTTCTTCTGCCTGTTGAATTTCTTTTTCTACCAGATGAAACTTTTTACTTTTAATTAATTTGCGAGCATGGCTTAAATGACTGGTAAATAAAACCTGTTTGGCAGAAGTGTTAACAGGATCAATTTTCAATAAGGCCTGAGCATATTGTGTTGCTTTTTTAAATGCTTTATTACGCGTAGCGGCTTTGATCGCCAAACCTAACAACTCGACATCGTTTGGAAATTTTTTGATGCTTTTATCAAGCCATTCCTTATAAGCATCGGTTTCTTGTTCCTTTCGTTCATAGTATTGGAGAATTTTGATGTAACTTTCACGATCATCCGGATCATGGTCTAGGCTGCCCATCAGCCATGTAACGGCATCTTCAGGAGTTTCCTGTTGTTCCGCGATATGCCTCATTATCAGAGCTATCTTGAAAGCGCCCTCTGTACCCTGGTTTTTTAAAGCAGTAATGCCTTGCTTCCAATAATATTCTGCGCCATTAAAGTCCCTATCGCGTTCGCATGAAAGTGCCTTTAAACGCCATGCTTCAAAGTCATTCATAGCGCCAAAATGCTTGGTAAAGTCGCGTTGCCCGGCAGGGTAGGTCGATAGTGCGGCGAGGCAATAGTGTTGGGCCAAATCCTCGCCAAACAGTGTCTGATACTGAATAGCTAAATTAAATTTTACTTTGTCAGAAAAGCGGTCTTTCTGTTTGGTTAATACACCCAGTAGCTCGATCTGCTTTTTATTTAAGTTTTTTGCTTCTTCAATAATCTTGATTTGTGGCGGGGTGAGTTGCAGTAAGTCATTAACCAGTGCTGCACCTTCATGCGTAATTGCAAGCAGCAATGCGCCTGCTTGTTGATACGGCGAATCGGCAGGGATTTTGGCTAATAGCGATTGCGCTTGTTCGACCGATTCAGGAATCATGAGCGCCGCTTTCATAAGTGTACGAAGATCACGGAAAGCGGAACGAAACGGTAACTTTTTCAAAGCCGGCTCAATGTCTTCCGGCCTATTGTTCCGGTAGGCATCCAACGCTTCCTGTACAAAACCCAAATGATTGATGAAAACCGAATCCTTCGGCAGTAGTTCCAGACAACTTACTCTTCCAGTGATGATGAGTAAACCTAATAAACTGGCAAGATCAGGATAGTGTTCGTCCAGTTGCCGCGCAGATAACTGACCAAGACAGGTTTTGACTTTCGCCATGTCATTCGTTTGCAACAGCCAGCTGATATATTGATCACGGGCTTCGTGCGGTGGCTCGGCATTCTGGGCATAATTTTCCCATAAAACCAGGGCTTCTTTAACCATGCCCTTAATGGCGAATGCCAGGGCTCTTTGTAAGTAACACTGAGCCAATGCCTGTCGCCAGTCAGCATTATTTGCGTGTTTTAACAGGGATTTGTAAAGGTCAATTGCTTCCTTGTATTGCCCTGCATTTAGCTTTGATAATGCCCGGTTTTCAAGAACTTGGATATCTGGGTCGCTGGCTTTAGACGTGCCAAGAGGTTTATTTTTCATGAGACTGGTGTGTAGCGCAAAATGTTGTTCTTAAAAACTTTTCATTACAATTGTTAAGGTTTGTTTTAGTGTACTCAAATAGGTTCATGGTTTTGGGGGTAGGGAAGATGCTTTATGATCGGTTGCATTGATAGTTGTTTTATAGCGCTTGATTTAAGCACATCCCAGTAAAATATCCAGCTGCCTTTGTTGTTCAAGTGCATATAGGTCGTCAAAGCCGCCAACATGAAGTTCGCCAATATAAATTTGTGGTACTGTTCGGCGGTTAGTTTTGCGCATCATTTCCTCTCTCAAGCCGGTTTGAGAATCTACATTAATCTCGGTATAAGTGGCTCCTTTTTTGTCGAGGAGGCGTTTGGCCATGATACAGTAGGGGCAAATATTAGTCGTGTAGATCAGTATATCAGGCATGTTTTATTGATGTTTGTTAGTATATATAGAGATAAAGGTTAAAGGTTAAAGGTTAAAGGTTAAAGGTTCAACACTAAAGATTCAAGGTTAAATGTAAAAGGATTAAAACCAGTCCTTGTATTTTTAACCTTGTACCTTAATTTATTTTTGAGAGATTAAACAATGAGTGATTTACCAGAAAATTTAAAGTATGCAATGTCGCATGAATGGGCACAATTGGAGGATGAGAATGTCGTTCGTGTGGGTATTACCGGTTTTGCTCAGGAACAATTGGGGGATTTGGTTTATATAGAGTTGCCTGAATTAGGGCGCAAAATTAAAGCTCAAGAGCAATGTGCTGTAGTTGAATCGGTTAAAACAGCATCAGATTTATTCAGCCCTGTTTCTGGAGAAATTGTTGCTGTCAATCTGGCGTTAGCAGATCAGCCTGAGAAAGTCAATGAAGACCCCTATGGGGCATGGATTTTTTGTGTCAAAGCTGATGATCTTTCCAGTCTGGATCAGTTGATGGATGCCGATGCGTATCGACTCATCATTGAACAATGACATTGAGAGATAAGGCTTTAAATTTTATACAATTTACATGTGTGCTTTTCACTTCATTTTTTACGGGTATTCAGCAAATACAATGGCAAATCAAAATGCTAAAGGCTTTAAACGCCTGATTAACGCATGTATCTTTTCTGTTGCCGGATTTAAAGCAACGTGGACGCATGAAGAAGCCTTCAGACAAGAAGTTATCCTGTTTGTGGTGACGACTCCCCTGGCAGTCTGGCTGGGGGAAACCAACATTGAAAAACTGTTGTTAATCGGCAGCATGGTTTTGGTCATGCTGGTTGAGTTATTAAATTCAGCTGTAGAAGCGGTGGTTGACCGGGTGGGTTTTGAACATCATGAATTATCCGGGAGAGCCAAAGATATTGGTTCTGCCGCAGTTATGATGTCTTTAGCCTGGGCAGCAGTAACCTGGGCATTAATTTTACTTTAAAAGAGGAATATAAATGAGTGCATTAATATGTGGTTCTATGGCTTATGACACTATCATGGTGTTTCATGATAAATTTAAAAACCATATCTTGCCGGAAAAAGTTCATATTCTTAATGTATCCTTTTTAGTGCCAGTAATGCGTCGGGAATATGGTGGTTGTGCGGGTAATATAGCTTACAATCTGAATTTGCTTGGCGAAGAAGCATTAGCCATGGCAGTCGTAGGCCATGATTTTGAACCTTACAGTCAATGGATGAGCCAGAATGGGTTGTCCAGCGAGTTTATATATATCATGGATAACCATTATACCGGTCAGGCTTATATCACCACAGACGAAGATGGTAACCAGATTACCGCATTTCATCCCGGAGCCATGAGTTTTTCGCATTTGAATTCAATTCCTACTGACAACGATATTAGCATAGGCATTGTATCACCCGATGGCAAAGAAGGTATGCAGCTTCATGCCGAACAGTTCGTAGAATTAGACATACCGTTTATGTTTGATCCCGGTCAAGGTATGCCGATGTTTAATGGCGCGGAATTGCTTAAATTTATCGATCAAGCGACCTGGATGACATTGAATGATTATGAATCCGAGTTGATGCAGGAACGCACCGGCTTGTCATTAGAGCAAATGGCGGAACGGGTGGAAGCCTTGATTATTACCCTGGGTGGCAATGGATCTAAAATTTACACGAAAGGGCAGTGCATCCTTATTCCTTCTGCAAAACCCAAAGCCTTGCTTGACCCTACCGGATGCGGCGACGCTTATCGTGCAGGGCTGCTATATGGCTTAATGAACGATCTGGATTGGGAAACCACCGGAAGAATTGCTTCATTAATGGGTGCTATTAAAATAGAACATCACGGCACACAAAATCATTCATTGGACATTAATGACTTCAAGCAGCGTTTCCACGAGAACTTTGGCTTTTCATTTTAAGGTGTCCAGCTTTTCATGCTAAAAAATACCCAACAGCTATTGGACCTTATGGCTCGTTTGCGTCGCCCCGAAGATGGGTGTGCATGGGATCTTAAACAGGACTTCACCAGTTTGATTCCTTACGTTATTGAAGAAGCATACGAAGTTGTAGATGCCATTGAACGAAATGATCTGGATGATTTGTGTTCAGAATTAGGCGATCTGCTGCTACAGGTCGTTTTCCATTCCCAGATTGCCAACGAACGAGGACTGTTTAGTTTTGAAGATGTGTCTGAAGGAATATGTAAAAAACTGATCCGCAGACATCCGCATGTTTTTTCTGATGTGGTATTTAACACCGATGCAGAGCGCCATCAAGCCTGGGAGCAGGCCAAAGCAAGCGAACGACAAGAAAAGCACAAACCTGGATCACAAAGTAGTGTTTTATCAGGTGTGGCGGGTAGTCTTCCAGCATTGATTGAGTGTGAAAAAATCCAGGATCGTGCAGCCCAGCACGGTTTTGATTGGTCCGATGTCCCTCCCGTGTTTGCAAAGGTGCAAGAAGAACTGGACGAAGTCAAACAAGCTTGGGAATCCGGCGACCAGGCGCATATACAGGAAGAAATCGGTGATTTATTACTGGTCGCGGTCAATTTGGCCCGTCATTTAAAAGTCAATCCAGAAATTGCACTCAAAGAAAGTACTAAAAAATTCTCCAGACGATTCCAATACATCGAGCAGCAGGTCGAAGCATCTGGCCGAAATTTAATAGACTGTGAGCTGATGGAACTGGATGCTTTCTGGCATGAGGCAAAAGCCGTTTTTAAAAGAAATCAAGTGTAGGTTGGGCTGAAAAGTGTTGTATTCCACAAGGCTCATTGTTAATGCATGAGTATTGGGGCTTTTCAGTTAGAACAAACTTTGCAAATAAAATTGGACTTAGAGCGTTTAGGAATAATGAGTAGCGAATATAATGCAGCCGCAATAGAGATATTAAGCGGATTGGAGCCTGTTCGAAAACGTCCCGGCATGTACACGGATACTACCCGCCCCAACCATCTAGTGCAGGAGGTTGTTGATAACAGCGTTGATGAAGCGATGGCAGGTTACGCAAAGGCTATCGATGTGATCTTGTATAAAGACGGTTCTGTATTGGTCAGTGATGATGGTCGAGGAATGCCGGTTGATATTCATCCGGAACAAGGAATTCCTGGCGTCGAGGTAATTCTTACCCAATTACATGCAGGTGGGAAATTTTCCAATAAAAATTACCAGTTTTCTGGTGGTCTACATGGTGTGGGTGTATCGGTCGTCAATGCCTTATCGGCAAAACTGGAAATTGAAGTCAAGCGCAATGGCAAGATTTATCGGATGAATTACGCCGATGGTGAAAAACAAACCGAATTGACAGAAACCGGCACAGTAGGCCGCAATAACACGGGGACAGCTGTTAAATTCTGGCCAAATGAAAAATATTTTGATACCAATAAAATATCGGTTACCAAGCTGAAACACGTGTTACGCGCCAAAGCGGTTTTATGTCCGGGCCTGAAGATAACTTTGAAGGTCGAGCAAACTGATGAGGAGTATCAGTGGTGTTATCAGGATGGTCTTAAAGAATATTTGCTTGACCGGATAGGCGATATTCAATTCTTCCCGGAACAGCCGTTTATGGGCAATTTGGCGGCAAATCATGAGGCCGTGGAATGGGGTATCGTGTGGGCGCTTGAAAATCCACCGGAAATTCTCAACGAAAGTTACGTGAACCTAGTGCCTACCGCACAAGGCGGAACCCATGTTAATGGTTTGCGGGCTGGATTGACCGAAGCCATGCGTGAGTTTTGCGATATAAGGAATATTCTGCCGCGTGGCGTCAAAGTTGCACCGGAGGATGTTTGGGAAAACTGCCATTTTGTGCTGTCGGTTAAATTGGAAGACCCGCAGTTTTCCGGTCAGACCAAAGAACGTCTGAGTTCACGCGAATGTGTGGCGTTTGTGTCGGGTGTTGCTAAAGACAGCTTCAGTCTATGGTTAAATCAGAACCCGGCAGAAGGCGAAAAAATAGCCGAAATCATTATTTCCAGCGCTCAAAAAAGGTTGCGTTCCAATAAAAAAATTATCCGCAAAAAAATTACGTCAGGTCCTGCATTGCCAGGAAAATTGGCCGATTGTTCAGCACAAGATATAACCAGAACGGAATTATTTTTGGTGGAAGGCGATTCAGCCGGAGGTTCAGCCAAACAAGCCCGCGAACGTGATTTTCAGGCCATTATGCCGTTACGTGGCAAGATTCTTAATACCTGGGAAGTGGAATCCGGTCAGGTGATGGCTTCACAGGAAGTGCATGATATTGCAGTTGCCTTAGGCATAGAACCTGGTTCAAGTGATTTGCAGAACCTGCGCTACGGAAAAGTGTGCATTTTGGCGGATGCCGATTCTGACGGCAACCACATTGCTACTTTGATTTGCGCATTATTTTATCAACACTTCAACCCCCTGGTCAGGGAAGGGCATGTGTTTGTCGCCATGCCTCCACTCTATCGAATCGATGTTGGCAAACGCGTGTTTTATGCCCTGGATGAATCTGAACGCCAGGGTGTTCTGGATCGAATCAAAGCTGAAAAGCTGAAAGGGCAAATCAATGTACAGCGCTTTAAAGGCCTAGGAGAAATGAATCCCAGTCAGCTTCGGGAAACTACTATGAACCCAGACACTCGTCGACTTGTTCAATTAACCGTCACTGAAAACGATGACACCGGCGGACAGCTGGATTTATTGCTAGCCAAAAAACGCTCACAGGATCGAAAGATCTGGTTGGAAACCAAAGGGAATTTGGCTGATATAGTTTGATGTAGTTATTTCAATTTGCTTTGGAATTTTGGAATGGAATCAAAGTTTGTTTGCTGGCTTTATTGGTCAGAGGCTCAATGAAGATTGAATCTAGCTTGTCTGAAAAAAAGTTTATGACTAGATCAATACGAAAATTTAATACTTGATGTCTCATGTTCAAAAGCTAGGTGATAGTTTTTTTGTTAAGCTAAGGTTAATATTCTTAATGCTAGAATCGGTACAGCTCTAGTTAGGCGCAGGTAAGGACAGTAAATTGTAGTGTATAGACATTAACAGATCGACTATAGAAGTTGTGAAGCTAACCAGTTGGACTAAATCGATCAGCAAGCCTTAAATTTTTTTGAAATTATGGCTATTAATACAAATAATCAAAATTTATCAGGTGTGTTATGTTTGACAATCATTTTGAAGTTTTTTTAGCGGACACCCATGAAAGTAAAGAAATAAATTATTCAATACGTTATCAAGTTTATTGTGAAGAAATGGGGTTTGAAAACAAGTATGATTTTCCTTTGGAACAGGAGTTTGATGAATATGATAATTGTTCCACACATTTTATTGTAAGACATAAGCAAACAGGGCAATGGGTCGGCGCTATGAGATTGATTTGTAAAAATAGCCAACCGCTACCCGTAGAGAAAAACTGCTCCCTTGATGAACTCATTGACTATAACGATTCTTATCAATCGGTTGAGTTATCAAGACTATGCCTCGTTAAAGAAATAAGAAGAAGAATAACAGACATTGACCCCCCCCATGGTATTACGGATGATAGCAATGAGATCGAAGAGACTGATAACATCAAGTTGTTTTACAATCATCATCAAAATAGTCGTAGTATAATGTGGGGGCTGCTTCGTGCAGCAACCGAATATGGGTATCACAATAATATACAAAAGTGTTATTTTCTAACGACAAATGCTTTAGCTAAAGTGATTCGCAAGGGTGGTTTAAGTATGTTAAATATTGGTACTCCTTGTTATCATAACGGCGAACGTTATCCTTTCAAGATGAATGTAAATGATACGTACCAAAGTGAAATCTGGAATGATTATAAAAATAGTTATCGCCTGTTTTCCGAGCTGAACATACGTAAACAAATGAAAGTGGCATAGTTGTAATCATTCTTCGGGCCAGGCTAGTTCTCGTGGGTTTAGGCTAAATTAAGCTAAGACAGATTAAAGTGATGAGTCTTAAATTGACAGCGATGAGTCAATTCTGTTTTCAAGGAGTGGAAAAAGCTTTCAGATATACTATTATCCCAGCAGTTTCCTGTGCCACCTATTGACTGAATGACATGATGCGCCTTTAAAATAGCTCGATGACTATCGAAAGCATATTGACTGCCACGATCGGTATGCCATATCAACCCTTTATCTGGCTTACGCTAACAGAGCATCATTAATCAGTTTGGCTTTCATCCGACTAACCATAGACCAGCCGACGACCTTTCCGGAAAACAAGTCAATCACCACTGCCCAATATAACCAACCTTCCAATGTGGCAATGTAGGTGATGTTGCCGACATAATACCGATCCGGTTGCGAGACGGTAAATTGTCTAGCCGATAAGTTAGGAGCAATTGGCTTGGTATACCTGGAGTCCATTGTCGCTTTAAATTTTTTCTTGGTTTTTCAGGCCAGTTTCGCCTGAGTCATGAGGCAGCCAATCCGTCGCCGACTCATAACAACGCCAAGTTCTGCGACTTTCTTTTTAAGACGCCGTGTGTGGCGTATTGAGGTTCAATCATAAATCTCTCGCTTCTGCTCGATTGGTTGATCTGATTCAACAGTCACAACTTTAACAGCTGATTCTTTAAATTCTGAGGTGTAGCTATTGGGTTTATTAATCAGATCACTGATGTTACATGCCCGTACCCTAAAACGGGCATCATTAGATAGAACAGGAAGATGATTGCCTGATATTTGATGACACTGCCTGGACGGATGAGAATGAACTCATGTGCTGGCATTTTGATCACTGCAAAGGGCGTTCTCGGTCAAGGGTATCAACTTGCTGAATGCCCTATACCATAGTGCTGAGGTGTCAATCCGCGTCGTCTTTGAAGTCAGGGTGAATTTGTTCTATAGGCATTTTAGGTAGTATTCAGCAAGTTAGTCTTAGTTCTGTACATCGAAGATATTTCATAGTACACAACGGCCCATGAAAATTAATCTTGAGTCCTTATCAGTTCGCCCCGTCACCAAAATCGAAGAGCCACGCTATCGGGAGTTGATGCAATAACATCACTATTTGGGCGATCTGGCAAAAATCTGTCATACGCTTTGGTATGTCGCGACCTATGGCGAGGCATGGGCGACAATTGCCGAGTTTTTCGGCAGTTGCCTGGAAATGTGGCGCAAGAGACCGCTGGATTGGGTGGAGTTACCGGCATCAATATAGCCGCCTAAATTTTATTGCCCACAATAATTCGGTGAAATCGCCTCGCTATGATCGCTATCCGTGGTTATACTCTGCGCGGTCACGGATGCGGAAAACTGAAACACATTAATCCCTTGTAATATAAGGCGTTAAACACATTTCTGGATCCGCAATTGTGACCGCGCGGAGTATACTTTATAGCGCTTGGGATAGCGTACTTCCAGTCCTAGTCGGGCCATTAAGCGACGTACTTTATAGCTCCCAGCCTCTATACCTGCCTTGTTCACAGCATCAGCGAGACGACGCGAACCATAATTTTTTTGTTCGCCTCAAAAAGCTCACGGGCTTTTGCTTCAAGCGCTGCTTTTTTCTTCGTTTTGTCTGTATTTTCGGTCGCTTGTGTCCACGCATAAAAAGCGCTGGTACTGACCTGCATGACTCGACATAACACGGTAACAGGATACGTCTTCTGTTGCTCGCGAATAAACCCGTACTTTACTCGACTTCTTTCGCAAAGCCTGTCCTGAGCTTGCCGTAGGGAAGACTGCCGCCTTTTTTAAGATTTCACGCTCCATACGTAACGGTTCGTTTTTTTTACGTAATCGTTCAATTCAGTTTGGTCGGTCAGATTCAGCACTGATTTTTTCGGTTGAGACGCTTGTAGGGCCTCGCTCTGCTCTAACCCAGTCGCCAAGCGCACTCAAAGATATACCCAGACTCTCGGCTGCTTGGTCATGAGTATAACCTTTTTCGATGACTAGCCTGGCTGCATCCTTTTTAAATTCAAGGGTGTATTTAGGTCTTTTTTGTTTGGTTTGATTGCTCATATTTCACCTCTAATGACATTATAAATCTGTCTTTAGAAGTGTCCTGATTAATTAAACCATTACAAAACCGCGTGGTGCCTTTGCCGCCGGAGTTTGTCAGCGCACAGGACGGCCAGGAGAAA
>CAYVFT010000095.1:0-15147 GCA_964450225.1 uncultured Crenothrix sp.
GAAATTCGTTGGGGTGCGAAGCCGGGTACGGAGGAATATGCCACCTGCCGCCGCCACGCGCCAGCGGAACAGCGCGCGAAAATGAAGCAATACCGGACCTGGTTCCGCGAGGCGCGAAGGCCGATACAATGAAGGAAAGCCCTCAACTTAACCCTCGCAGCTTACTCTACCGGGCTGCGACCTGGTTATCAATTTTGTAAACAGACAAAAACCCGCCCCAATGGCTCTGGTAGACCAGGCTGACACCTTCGGGCAACTTCTTTAGCGAATCGACAAAAGGCAGCAGTCTCACCAGTAAAGCGTTTTTTGCTTTTTCATCAGATGTGGACCAGACACGGTAATAATTGCCTTCTTTCTGCGCCAGATAATTGCCGTCGCCTGCTTCGTAAGCCCAGCTTTTGACCCGGGCGATGTCCCCGTGCAGATCATTGCCCGCCGGGATGTTCTTTGCATCGAGCGGCAAGGGCGAACCGCCGTAGGCCGTGATCTCGGCCAGATGCAGCAGCAGGTCATTATTGACCAGCAGATAGACAGGCCGCGAGGTGCCAAAATGTGCGGTTATTTCGGCCAGGGCTTTTTCGCTGTCCATGGTCAGCCAGCGCGCCATTTGTGCCAAATGTGTGGCCTCCTCGTTCGATGCCGATGGCAGGCCGTCCTGCAGTGCTTTCCACACCGGCCCAATAAAGGTTTGATCGGACGGCTTGCGCAGCCAGGCTTCCTTGCCGCTCAGATAATGAATGCGCTGGCCGTCGTCCCACCAGCTCAGGAACAGGGCGTCCTCCGGCGCCTTGCGGGTAATGATATCAGAGGCGGATTGCCAGATATCATGCCGCAACCCGGTCGGACTGGAAGCAATATCCTGCGCGTCTTTCGGAAACAGGACCGCGCCTTGCGGCATCCCGGCGCTGTCCTGATACCGGGCGATGAGCAGACTGAACAACTCCTTGTTGTCTTGGCTGAAGGCATAGCGTTCGGCTGACTGTGCAGGGAAACGGCCCGGTGCAGCGGTTGGCGATTCCGGCGCATGGCTGACGCTGAGTTGTTCACTGCCTTCCTTACTATCCGCGTTCCTGACTGGCGGGGATACCAGTTGCCGGTACAGTATCGTGCCGCCTGTCGCCAGCAGCACGATACTGATCATCATAAGCAGTCCTTCTCTTATTTTCCGGGACATCACTCTTGCTCTCTGCCATGTTCGCTCGCATCTCCCGGTTGCTCTTTGTCCGGCTCGCTCACATCCTCCGATTTTTTGATCCGGCCTGGCTTCAGAACCATATAAGCCACACCCAGTCCAAACACGATCAGCAACAGACCGCTAATGACCAGACTGTTGTCATCACCGCCTTTCTCGCTAGACGGAGATGATGCCGGAGCAGGAACGGAGCCCGAAGCAGAAGTTGTCTTGCCAGCCGCTTCGCGCAGGCGCGTGTCTTCATCCATAATGTTGGTATAGTCCTTCATTAGCTCCGACCAGCCTTCGGTATAGGTGAAACCACCGGGATTGGCGTGGAAAATGCCCTTATAGTGCTTGATCAGGTCATGCTCCCACATATCGGCATGGATGCGTTCCACGCGACTGGGGTTGTTACCTTTCGCCCAGAATAACTGGAAGAATCCGCCCGGCGCGTCTTTTTCCGGTGCCGGCGGTTTGGGGCGATTGGTTTTCTGGCCAACCAGAAGACCGTCGTCGTAAAGTTTTGACACCACTTTTTTGGCTTCCTGCTCGACAGCCAACGCCTGAATGGTGCCTTTATCGGCCGTGTCCAGATAGGCCTTGGCGAAGCTGGCTGAATGGCACAGGCTGCACGTGTCAACCCACGCCTGTTTGCGATTTTCAAACCAGGGATGGCCGAGGTTGTCGGCGATGGCCGGCGTCGGGTTGAACGCCCAGCGTACTTTGCGCACCAGATTATGGGAATATTCACCCTTGTATTCAAAATGGCACATCTGGCACGTCGGCGCCGTGTAGCCGCCTTTGGCGATGGCGTCTTTCAGCGGAACTTCAAAATTCCATTTGGCTTTGCCCTGCGTTTGATACTGGGTGCCATGCTTGGACATCATGAAATTTTCAAACTCATTGTGGTCCGCGCCATTGTGACAGGTAGAGCAGGCTTCCGGCTGCCGCGCCTCGGCGACAGAGAAGTTGTGGCGGGTATGGCAGCCGTCACATTTGTTTTGCTGGTAGTGGCACATATCGCAGCCTTGCGCGACTTCCCGTTCAGGCATGGCCGCCCAGATGGTGTTTTCGACGTTGGCTTCCCAATCGACCGCATGGGAAGGATGACCTTTACCCCATTGTTTCTGCGGCCATTCCTGGTTTTTTTCTGACTCCGCTTCGGTGAATTCATTCAGATGGCAGGTGCCGCAAGCGGCGCGATCCGGCATCACCAGATTCTCGGCGTGATTGATGGTCTCCTTGCCGACACCTCCGTGACAATCGATGCAGCCGACCTGATTGAGCGGCTGACCTTCTTTCAGGAGGCCCTGTTTCACCAGGTTGGCTTCCACTTCGGCCAGCTTTTGCTTCTTGTAGGCGCGGACATCGCTGTCCGGCAGGTTCCGAATCGCGGCCAGATCATTGTGGACACTGTTTTTCCAGGCATGGAATGCGCCCGGACTGGAAGCTTCATGACAAGTGACGCAGGCATCGCGGCCGAATTCGCCCTGAACGGTTTTGGGCGGCTTGTAGAAATCTTTCGGATTCCAGTACTTCTGAATCGGAATCGGTTCCCAATAGGCAGCGTGCGATCCCTTGCCCGGATGTCTGTCGTAGTAATCCTTCTTAAGCTGTTCAAAATCAGGTTGTTCCGTGCTGGCAAACCCGATGCAGCTGAACCCTATTAAGCTGAATAGTAACAAACTCAGCAAGTTAAGCATCATGTGTTTCATAGTACCCCCGATGGCCGTTTTAGGTATTATTGTATCGAATCGAAATTAGATTCTAGCGCAATACAGCCCATAATAAAATAAATATTGTAAGAACCGAAGATGCGCGCGGAATCTGCTCTTGCATTATCACCACTGTGCTTTTGCTTAACAAACCTTTTTGATTTGAACTAAAACGGAATCGCTGGGAACAGGAGCGCGTCGAAAGTGGGACATAAGTGGGGCACCGAAATGAAACAAAAAATGTAGGGTACGCTGCGCGTACCGTATATTGGACAAGATTGATTTAAGTACAGCAAACCGGATATTGAGATCGTGATATGATACGTTAGACTTTATTAAGGTACGCGTAGCGTACCCTATCGGGCTGATGATTATGTAGCCTGTTTCACGCATGAAAATGAGGCAAGACGGTTTATGATGGAGATGACAGAACGCCTGGCAAAGTTTGGGCTGAAAGTCGAATCCAGTAAAACGGCCCTGCTACGCTTTGGCAACAGAGCCGCAAAAGAATGTCGGAAAGATGGCGTTAAATGTCCGACAACTTTCAATTTCCTGGGATTTACCCACTATGTGGGCAAAAGCCTTAAGGGTCGCTTTGTGGTAAGTCGTAGAACTCAGCGGGAGCGGATTGCCAAGAAATTAAAGGAAGTTAGTCGGCGGTTGGCGGCACTACGCACTTAAGGCGGGAAAGCCATGATGCTCTATGCCAAACGCCACTTGTGTGGATATGTCGCCTATTATGCGGTTAGCGGTAATGCACGACAAATCCGCAACTACGCCTATTTTCATAAGCCGTTTGCTATTTGAACGGCTCAACCGGGGCAGTCACAGGCGGAGTATTAATTGGGTTAAATTCAGCAAGGTACTAAGAGGCTGGATGCCTTCACTTAGCATTAGGTACAATCTGTACCCCAAACCATTGTGGATGACTTACCGGGAGCCGGATGGTGTAACGCTCCAAGTCCGGTTCTGCGAGGGTTGCGGGACGTAAATCCCGTGACTCCTCACCTAATATTACATAAGGGCTTTTTTCTGGCGGCAGTTTAGCGTCGGGTGTATGATTCGGCCTAACAAAACGGTCAAAGGGACGCGTCGCCCTATGGCGGTTTTGAAGGCTTGCATTTTAATCGTGTTCGGTGGTTTCGCTTGGCTTCCTTGAGACGTTGCGCCCCTTACCTTTGCGTTGTACAAATGGAAAAAGTCATGACCAATGAGCATAACCAGGTACTAATTTCGGCCGCAAACTTTTTTAAAGAAACGTCAAGAAAGCTACTGACTGTTGATGGAAAACTTCACGCCGAAACGCTGATTTTGTCATTGGCGAGAATGGCCGGCTCATTGATGTATAGAAGTTTTGGCTTTGATGAAGCAATCGAACCTGGAACAACTGTCCTTTCGGATCGGGCAAACATTCATGGTCCAAAGCTGATGAACGTGATGTTTTCAACATTGAACCAACTCGGGGATAAAGTTGGTGAGGAGAATCTAAATCGAGAATGGGCGTCACCCAAATTTTCTCAGCTCACATTCAAAGAGTGCCACGAACGCCTTGCGCCGTTTTTTATCAAGTACTGCGAGGTAGCGCCGATAAATTTTTACGATGCCGCCATCGGAGCTGCAATAGCTGTTGCTATCACTGTTCATGATTGCAGAGAGGTTTTGTCAGTTGATAAAGGAGGTGCCATAGCAGTGTATGGTTTTATCGAAGGTACAAAAACGGCCCCCTTTCCGCTTAGTAGCCCAGGAATTCTTCACCCACAATCCCAAAATACAAGAAAAAGCCTTGACTGATCCTTAATCTTTAACTGGCGAGTATCGATGAATTGGCAGACAATTTCTGACCAGATTGAATCAGCAACCGGACAACCATTTGATGTCGTGTCGGCTCACTCGCTATCGGGCGGAGACATCAATTCCGCTTTTCGGCTGCAAGGCCTTGGTAAGTCCTATTTTGTCAAGCTGAATCGAGCCGATTTGGTGACTATGTTTGAGGCTGAGTTTGCCGGTTTACAGGATATCGCGAGGACGCAAACCTTACGTGTGCCTGCTCCGGTTGTTTGCGGCCAAACGACCGGACATTCATTTATAGTGCTTGAATATCTTGAGTTTGGCCGTGCAAATAAAACTTCTGATCGCTTATTGGGGCGGCAACTAGCTCTCATGCATCACCAAAAAAATCCGTATTTTGGCTGGCATCGCGATAATACGATCGGCAGTACCCTCCAACTGAATAGTCAAAGTCATGATTGGCTGACATTCTGGCGTCAACAACGTTTGGGGTTTCAATTACAACTGGCTACAACCAAGGGCTATGGCGGTAGGCTGCAAGCCAATGGCGAGCGGCTTTGCAGCGACATGGCAGCGTTGTTTGATAATTATATGCCGCACCCCTCGTTATTACATGGCGATCTATGGGCAGGTAATGCAGCAGTCGATAAACAGGGTGATCCGGTTATTTTTGATCCGGCCTGTTATTACGGCGACAGGGAAGCCGATTTGGCGATGACCGAGTTGTTTGGCGGGTTCAGTCAGGACTTTTATGCGGCTTATCAGGCTGTTTGGCCGCTGGATCACGGTTATGGCGTTAGAAAGACCTTTTACAATCTGTATCATATTTTGAACCACCTCAATTTATTTGGCGGCGGCTATTTGCGGCAGGCAGAAAGCATGACGGCAATGCTTCTTTCTGAAATAAGTTAGCAACATCTTTTGGCGGTATTGCTGAAGGAGTTGCCTTCAGACTAATTCCATTCCAATATTTTCCACATGTTGACATTGCTGCCTTTATCCAGATCGTCGCGGCGGACATCCATTTTGCCGTCGCCATCGTTATCAAGGAAATAATAGGGAGGGCCAATGTCCGGCACTACCTTGATCATATAAAGCCTGCCGCCTCTACGGTATTCTTGTATAGTCTTTTTACCTTTACGAATGATGGTGATATCTGGTTCGAGTGTCTCTCCGCTTTGTACCGGCATAGGTGGCTCTGGTACTTCGGGCACCGCTTCAAGTTTGGGCGGTTGCTCATCAACAGCAAATGCCGGGAAGGCAAGGAAACTCAGTAGAATAAATCGACGCATGGTAGTGACTCTTCCATAGTAAAAACTGGCGCTATCTTATTACAGTTTTTACCAGCGTGCTTGACTAAAGTTACAGGCAAAGAATGTTGCTTTTAGTAGTCGGGCTTGATGCATGCAACATTTCAATTTTTTAAATATTCTCAACCTGGCAGTGTTCAGCATGGGGTAGGTTATAATATAGAGTTTGTACGGTGTCTAGAAAATGAAAAGACTAATTGAAACCAGGATAGTAAATCCCTTGCTTGAAAAATACGGCATACCTGTCTACAAGACTAAAGGGTCGGCGGGTATTGATCTTGTCGCCTGTATTGAAGAATCACTAGTGATTGCCGGGGGCAAAAACAAACTGATTGGAACAGGTTTGGCAGTAAATATTCAGGATCCCGGGTTAGTCGCAGTTGTTGCAAGTAGAAGCGGGCTTTGTTTGAACAGCCAGGTTCGGGTAGGCCAAGGCCTGGGTATTATCGATTCGGATTATCATGGCGAAATAGGGGTAATTTTGCATAACGATGGCTTGAATGATTATATTGTTCAGCCAGGCGAAAGAATTGCACAATTACTTTTTATGCCAGTAGTTCAAGTCGCTTTTAAATTGGTGGAGGATTTTTCCACAATGACCGAAAGAGGCGAGGGCGGCTTTGGTCATACAGGTCGCCATTAAGCTGTTTTTCTAATAAGGGTATAAAGATGGCACGAGTATTCTCGGTACTAGCAGCGATTGCAATGTTGATGACTCTGATTGCCGTCGGCGGTGTTTACTGGTTGGCCAGTTCCAAAATAGCGCACGCCAGGCAGGATTCAGCAACTACTGTTGCAAATGCTGTTGCTTCATCGCTATCGCAACAGATAGATTTGCTGAATAGAACCTTGATAAAGATGGCGGAGGATCCAGAGATTTCGGCCGCCGTTGCTCAGGGAGATCCCAATTTGCTAGCAACTGTTGCTTCAAGGCTTGAAAAATATTTTCCAGATGTTTTAAAAATCAGATTGTTATTGCCTGGAATTAGTGAGCTTGATGAACAAAGTATTCCCCGTATGGGCTTTGCCGATCTTGATATGGTGCGCGAATCATTTACAAACAATCAGATGCCAAGAATACAAGGCTCAGAGGGAGCCGATAGGCATCTGGCGATGACTCACAAAATCATGCATAACGATCAGGTAATCGGTGTCATTTTGGCAAGTTTGAATTATGACTTTATTAACAAAAGTTTACAGGCAGCGGCAGTAAAAGACGGCTATATTGAATTAAGGCAGGCAAAACTGGTGCTGGGTTCGTCAGGAGAACGAGCTGATACAGGGCAGAGTGAAAGTGTGCAAACAAAAGTTGCAAACACAGACTGGGATATTAATTACTTCTATGCCGTCAATGCGGGTTTCGCTGAAGTTATCCTCCTCATCATTATTATTGCTGTTGTCCTGCTACTGACGCTCCTTGCTTTTTATGTTGGCTATCGGCGGCTTTCAGGTCTAATGACACAAGATTTGAATAATGTACTCAACGCCTGTAAGGATATACTGACACATAAACCGCCGGGTAGTTACCCGGCCAATTTAACTGAAATCAGGGACGTTGTTGTAGCATTGATGCAATTTAAACAGATCCAGGATCATAGCGAAGGGCTAGCAAAATATGGACTCAGTGCTGATCTTTCAGAATATGACGTCAATGTGAATTTTATTGAAAAAGATGGGCTTTTGGATAATCACGCAGAGGAGTTCATCGATAATTCGGAAATAATTAATTTGTCCGTTAATCTTAAAAAGATTGATGAAATGGATTCTATTTTCAGAGCCTTTGATATTCGTGGTTTAGTGGGTAAAGCCCTTAGCAGGGAGCGGGTTTATGATATAGGGCGAGCACTGGGTACAGATGCAAAAGATCATGGCTGTAAAATGATTGTGATGGGCCGGGATGGAAGAACATCCAGTCCGATTCTAGCCGAAGCCTTAGCAGGAGGGATAGTATCAACAGGATGTAATGTTCTTGATATTGGCATGGTACCAACGCCTATGCTTTATTTTGTTGCGCTGCATACCGAAGACCGTTCTGGAGTGATGATAACCGGCAGCAATAATCCCGCTGATTATAACGGGCTTAAAATGATGATTAATGGCGAAACACTGGCTGGAGAAAGAATTCAGCAGATCAGACAGTGTATAGGCAATCAACGATTTGCTAAAGGTGAAATCGGCAAGATCGAGAATAACGACAGATACGTCAATGAATATATAGGTACTATTTCTGAAGATATTCACATGGCCAGGCCGATGGTGGTCGTGTTGGATTGCGGTAATGGCGTTGCTGGTGAAGTGGGATCGAAACTGCTAAAAACATTGGGCTGTGAGGTTATAGAATTATTCTGTGATGTCGATGGAACTTTCCCAAATCACCATCCAGATCCCAGTAATCCGGATAATCTTGCCGAATTGATCGCCTCTGTTAAACATTACAAGGCTGACCTGGGAATAGCTTTTGATGGCGATGGAGATCGTCTAGGGATTGTTGATTCAAATGGCAAGATTATTTGGCCCGATAGGCAAATGATGCTGTTTGCCAAAGATGTTCTGGCAACAAGACCCGGTTCTGAAATCATTTTTGATGTGAAATGTTCGCGGCATTTAGCGAATCAGATTACAAAATACGGTGGCAAACCGGTGATGTGGAAAACCGGGCATTCATTCATGAAAGCAAAGCTTAAAGAAACCGGTGCTGCATTAGCTGGTGAGATGAGTGGACATATTTTCTTTAATGATCGCTGGTTTGGTTTTGATGATGCTTTGTATTCAGCCGCACGCTTGATCGAAATACTTTCTAAAGACATGCGGAACACTGCGGAAGTTTTTGCTCAGTTACCTGATAGTATAAAGACCCAGGAAATGAATGTTATTCTGGAAGAAGGTGAAAAATTTATCTTCATGGAAAGCATGTTTGCTGAGGTAAATTTTGCAGATGGAATAGTTACTGCTATCGATGGAATGCGGATTGATTTTGCGAATGGATGGGGACTAGTGCGTGCATCAAACACAAAACCATCACTGGTTATTTGCTTTGAGGCTGACTCCAAAGATGCTCTGCTTACCATTCAGAATAAATTCAGACAGCTAATGAAGAAAGTCAAACCCGATATTGTGTTACCTTTTTAATAATGGAAAATCAGAAAATGATGCAAAAAAGAACAGCTCACCAAATAGCCGATGTGCTGATTGAAGCTTTGCCTTATATACAACGCTTTAAAGGCAAGACCGTGGTGGTCAAATTTGGCGGAAATGCGATGGTTGATGAAGCGCTCAAGCACAGCTTTGCCCGAGATATAGTTTTGATGAAGTTGGTGGGTTTAAATCCGATTGTGGTCCATGGTGGTGGCCCTCAAATTGGCCAGTTGCTGACGAAACTGGGGAAAACCAGCGGTTTTATTGATGGAATGCGTATCACAGATAGTGAAACTATGGATGTGGTTGAAATGGTTCTGGGAGGACTGGTAAATAAGGAAATTGTTAATTTAATCAATAGGCATGGCGGTAAAGCCGTAGGCTTGACCGGCAAAGACGGTGATTTTATCCGCGCGAAAAAAATTCATCTGAAAAAGTCTTCACTGGAAGCTCATGCTTCGGAAATAATTGATCTGGGGCATGTCGGTGAAGTCAGCAGCATAGATCCGTCTGTTGTTGATATGCTGGGTCGCAGCGATTTTATTCCTGTTATTGCTCCCATCGGAGTTGGCGATGATGGACGATCGTATAACATTAATGCCGATCTGGTTGCCGGCAAGATTGCCGAAGTGCTAAAAGCCGAAAAATTGATTTTACTGACCAATACCGCCGGTATTCTGGATAAACAGGAAAATCTGCTGACGGGGCTGTCAATCAAGGATATTGATGATTTGATTGAAGATGGCACTATATCGGGCGGTATGATTCCTAAAACCCGTTGTGCTACCGATGCGCTAAAAGGGGGGGTTACCAGTGTCCATATTATCGACGGCCGCGTGGAACATGCTGTATTGCTCGAGCTTTTTACTAATCAGGGTGTTGGTACTTTATTGCTGAGAGCCTCACGCGATAAAGCATCATTAATATAATTTCTGAATGAAGATCGAATCTCTTCGACTTGGTGGCTGGCACATAATTCTCTGCCAGCCAATGAGTCACGGCAGCGGATGTCGAGGAAAAGCTGATAGTCATCCTCGTTTATGTTGAGTTTTGATAACGACAAGCTGATGTCAGAATCCTTAGGCGGTGGGCGATTCATGATTAGTTTTTCATTATAAACATCCGCTTCGGTAGTGGAGTGGAGAGTGACAAAAATACGTCCAATTTCCCAGGCCTTTCTACATTGATGATCATTTTCACAGTAAAACAAACCCAGCTCGTTGGCATCCTTAATACTCGGTATGTTTCCCCTTTGCTCCAGATCTTTTGTGGTTTGAGTCAGAAATAAAAATCGAGCAATATCCGCATCATCTACTTTTTTGATTTCATCCTGTTTTTCAATATGATCTCGAAGGAGACCTTGTGTCTGTTCAATCCGAGTTTTGGTTAGTTTTAGCTCATCCAGCAGTTTCCTGGGTATTGGCTGTGCGTCGCGCTCAAAAACCGCTGCCTCCTTTTGTTGTTTTTTAAGTTGTTCAGTAAAACGGTTTAGATTACCTTCGATTATGTTTTTTTGTTTATCAAGTGTTTCTGTTTTTTTCTGAATGGTCAAGAGCATATCTTCTTTTGAGCGGAACGTGCTCAATAAAGCGTGGTCATGGACTTTTTGTTTCGCAATAAGTTTTTCCTGTTCTTTCCGGAGTTCGTCCAGCCGTTTTTCTTGTTCTAGTTGCTCTTTCGTTTTGGCTTTTTCTGTTACTTCAATAACTCTACCGGTTTTGCTCAAAGATGCTCGCCTGTATTTAGCCTGTTCTGGTGGAACCTGATCCGAGAAATAGGTATTGCCATGCTCGTCTACCCATCGGTACATTTTTTTCGCAAATACTGATTGGCTGTCAAGCAGGTAAAGCAAACAGGCTAATAAAAGAATGTTTCGAAAAATAGGGGCTTGCATAGGCTATTCAATAAATGTTTTAACTATCTGGAAATTATATGGTAAAGATAGCAGATATAAAATTTTTGCTTTACCTATGCGGTTTCTGGCTTTTTATGTTTGGAGTTTTGGTGTAGCAAAGTGATGCATTCTAGTCATTTAAGCTTTTCCTTAAACCTATAAAACTGAGTTGAGTTATTCAGATTCCTCTTACCTTTCTATACATTAGTACGAAGTGGATTCTGGATTACTCAACAGATATGAGACCACGTGCAGCGTATTTAGACAAAATGACCTGCCTTGCGCTGCAACGTATAAATTTGACCCGCCAAGGTTCAGGGCTTTAGCATGACCGATGGTTTAGCCCGACTTGGCGGGGTTATGTCTGGCTATAGACAGACATAATTATGATGGAAATACTGACCTGTTACCTAGGTGCAACTACCGATTCATATTTAACCAATTAAACTGGCTAATTCATGCAGTGGCGGTAAAACGACCATTTTTGCCAGTTGCAACAGTAACAGGGCGGCCAATGGTGATAAATCTATACCGCCCAAATCGGGAATGACTTTGCGGCAGATATCAAGTAAAGGTTCTGTCAGGGTAGTTAAAATTGAGGCGGCTGCATTAAAAGCCCCGGGATTCATCCAGCTAAGTATGGCTCTGGCGAATACTGCGAATACAAATACATTTATCAGTAAAGAGATCAACTGGGTAATTGCTAAAATAGTCAATGCGCCGATGTTTATAGTGACACCTTTCAACAGCAATATGGAGAAATCGGCAAGCATTTGCAAGGTGAGTATAAGAATCAGTGCAGAGGTATCTATTTTTCCGATAGACGGCACAAATCGGCGCAAGATTCTTAGAGGCGGATGGGTTACCCTGACCAGAAACTGGGAGATAGGGTTATAAAAGTCGGCGCCGCCCCATTGCAATAAAAAGCGCAGCAATACCGCCAGGATATACAGGGAAAACAGGGTGTCGATTAAGAAAATAATCGGGTCGGTCATGTAAGTAGCGCCCATCAGGTATTCTCCGATTGCTTGGACATTTCAATAGAGCGGTCTCGTGCCGCATGTAATGCTTTTGAAACCAGCAAGGTAAACCCGCCTTGCTCAAAGGTTTCTATGGCTCGTTGCGTGGTGCCTCCTGGCGAAGTGACCCGTTTGCGTAATTGCTCAGGTGACTCGGATGATTCCAGAGCTATTTTAGCCGCGCCTAATGCGGTTTGCTGAACCAGTAAACGGGCAGTTACCTCGTTTAAACCCAGTTCCAAAGCGGCTTTTTCCATTGCTTCCATGAGTAGAAAATAATAGGCGGGGCCGCTGCCGGAAACGGCGGTAACAGCGTCCAGCTCGCTTTCATCTTTAACCCAAAGTGCAATGCCAACAGATCGCATAATATTTTCCGCCAGGTTGCGTTGTTCAACTGTTACCCTTGCATTGGCGTGTAGCGCTGTAGCCCCAGTTAGTACCAGAGCCGGCGTATTGGGCATACAGCGAACAATGGCGGTATCATCTCCTAACCACTGGCTCAGGCTGTGTTGGCTGATTCCCGCCGCAATAGAAACGACCAGCGATTTTTTTTGCTGGATTAAAGCGGCAGCACTTTTTGCCACGGAACTTAATATCTGTGGTTTGACGGCCAAAACAACGACATCAACCTCATTAATAACTGCATCATTGCTAGCCGAAGTATGCACATTAAGATTTTCCGCCAAAGCTTTCAGCGTATCCGGGTTGATATCAGATACCCAAAGATGCTGTGGAGAATGGCCGCTGGCAATCAATCCGCTAATCAGGCTTGAAGCCATATTACCGCCGCCGATAAAACCAATTTTTTGTATGTTCATTTTTGCCATGTGTTGGTGATGTTAAAGATATTTTACCCTATATGAGGGCAGTGCAATAAATCACAAGACTTTTCCTATAAAATGCGCTGCAACGGTAATATTTTTTACCCGTTTAAAACGATATACAAAGCTAATGATTGAAACCATTTATATAGAAGAAAACATCCTGCAGCACCCCCGAGTTATCGAGATTGTTACTCGGTTTCCGCAGGCCAGAAAAATTACCTGTGGACGATATAGCGAGGTTTTCAATCCTAAAGCACAAAATTTTCGACTGCAAAAGCAAAAGCCGGCCCTTATTCTGGCGGAAAAATATAAACATTTTGTCATGATTGCACCCTCGGGTTATGGCATTGGGGCAAAAAAAAATTATTATTTTTCGCACATGCTTAATTGTTTATATGATTGCCGGTACTGTTTTTTACAAGGAATGTATCAATCAGCCCATTATGTGCTGTTCGTCAATTATGAAGATTTTCAGGATGAAATCAGACAACTGTGTGCCGATACGCCGGCTGAGGACATTCATTTCTTCTCCGGCTATGATTGCGACAGTTTGGCTTTGGAGCCGGTAACCGGTTTTGCCGGACAATTTTTATCGTTTTTTGAGACAATTCCCAATGCCTGGCTGGAGTTAAGAACTAAAAGTACCCAGGTGAGAAGTCTGCTAAATCGCGAACCCTTTTCACGCTGTATTGTCGCTTTCAGCCTGAACCCTGATGAAATAGCCACAAAAGTTGAGGCTAAAGCGCCATCAGTGCAGCGCCGGCTTGATGCGCTGGGTAAATTACAGGAACAGGGCTGGCTGATAGGTCTACGTTTTGACCCGTTGATTTATCAGACCGGCTACCAGCAGCAATACCAACAATTATTCGAACAAGTATTTTCGATAATCAACAGGGATCAGCTACATTCAGTCAGTCTTGGGGCATTCAGATTGCCGGAGAAATTTTTTAAAAAAGTGCAAAAACTTTATCCGGATGAAAGATTGTTTGCCAGTCCGATAGAAAATCAGCATGGAATGATTTCCTATAGACAGGAAATGGAACAGGAAATGATGCACTACTGCACTGAACAATTATTACGTTACATTCCTGAATCTAAATTTTTCCCATGCGCATTATGAAACGTACCGTTTTAGTGACCGGGGCCAGTTCGGGGATAGGCAGGGCCATCGCTCAACACTTGTTGCACCAGGAACATACTGTCATCGGTGTGTCAAGAGATTGCGGAAAATTTACCTGGCAGATGGAAAACTTCAGCTCCATACAGATGGATTTAAGCCAGTTAGAAGAGTTGCCGCAAAAAATTCGTCGAATGCAGCAAATGTTTCCGGAAATCGATGCCGTGGTTTTTTCGGCAGGGTTGGGCCAGTTTGGTTCACTGGAAGAGTTTTCCTTTCAACAAATCGAAGCCTTGATGACAATCAATTTTACCAGTCAGGTATTTTTGACCAAGGCTTTGCTACCGGCATTAAAACGCAAAGCAAACAGTGATTTAATTTTTATCGGTTCCGAGGCAGGTTTAAAGGGCAGTCGTAAGGGGACTATTTATTGTGCCAGCAAGTTTGCCCTGCGTGGTTTTACCCAGGCATTACGCGAAGAGTGTGGTAACAGTAATGTGCGGGTCTGTTTGATTAACCCCGGCATGGTGAAAACCGCTTTTTTTAAGCATTTGACTTTCGAGCCGGGTGACCATGAAAGTAACGCCATTTTGCCGGAAGATGTGGCTGAAGCGGTGTCGTACGTACTGGATTCAAGGGCACAGATTGTGATTGACGAAATTAATCTGAGTCCATTAAATAAGGTTGTAAAATTTAAAAAATTTTTTTAAGGTAAAAGGCACAAGGTTCAAGTAACTAAAGGTGAGATTATGGGCAAAATCAAGGCAATTTCTGGTAAGAAGTTATTTTTACTTGCTTTTCTTATTATTACCGGCTGTGCGTCCATTGTTTATAAGTCCATAGACTATAAAAGCTTATACGGGCCTTCAACTCCCAAACAACGGCTGATGACGCCAGAGCAAGCTAAACTTTATCAGCAGGAACATAAAGTGTCCTTTTATAAAGACGTTAAGCCGATACTGGATTCGCGCTGTGTTGTATGTCATGGTTGCTATGATGCGCCTTGCCAGTTAAAACTCGGATCAATTGAAGGTCTGGACAGAGGCGCAAGCAAACAACTTGTTTATGACTCTACCCGATTGAAGGCAGCTGACCCCACCCGGCTTTTTATCGATGCCACAGATACTGAAGGCTGGAGAAAAAGAGGTTTTTATCCGGTTTTGAATGAACG
>CAYVFT010000096.1:0-14803 GCA_964450225.1 uncultured Crenothrix sp.
CCTGAAAATATACCGAAACGGAATATCGAGTTAACGCGTGAATTGGGGCTAGCCAAAATGCAGGCATTGTTATCAGCGTGTTATCCGTTTAATATCAGTTGACATTAACTTATCAATGAAGTGGGTACAGCATTGCTTCTTACGTGCTTGCGGTGTTATACCCAGCTATCTTCGATAATGACACCCTTTTAGCATGTACACACTACTTGTCCTCATTACTGCCTTTTTTACCTTCGATTTGGGAACTTTTGCCAGCATTGTCAGAATCGCCGCTGCCGCTTTCGTCAGAGTCTAAAGGATCTTCTTCAGCCGGTGGATTGCCGTCATAAATCAGATATTCACGATGTTGCTGATAGGAGCTTTTTAAAAAATCATAGCGATCACCACCGGTTGCTTCATCAACCACTTTTTCCGTAGTCATTACGCCGGCGCGATAATCTGTCGCATCCAGAACACTGGTGCCTGCAGATGCAGCAGAACCAGCAAAACCGCCGAATATGGAAACATAGGTTATAGGATCCATCAAGGCATCACCAAGCAGTCCGACTGCATCTCTGGGCGAGCTGGGCCCAAAAAATGGGAGTACCAAGTATGGGCCAGACGGTATCCCCCAATAACCTAAGGATTGACCAAAGTCTTCATTATGTTTAGGCAGGTCAATTTTGCTGGCCCAATCAAAAATACCCCCAACCCCGGCAGTGGTATTGACAATAAAACGACTGAAGTCCATACCACTTTGCAACAATTTAAACTGCAAAACATCGTTGATGGTAACACCTATATCATTGACATTACTGAAAAAATTTGTCACTCCTTCATCAACAGCATTATTGGTAATATCCAAATAGCCTGTAGCAAGAGGTTTTAATACATTTTTATCGAAGCTATCGTTAAACGACTGCGTGCCTTTGTTCCAGCCTTGCCAAGGATCATCTTGCTCTGCTTCATTTAAGGTAGCGGTGGCACAACCAGTTAGCGCCACAGCCGCTATGATGCCAGCTAATAAAGGAGGTTTGTTAATGATGGTTGTTTGCCTGTTCATGAGTAAGTCTCTTTGCGCTTAGGTAAAAATTTTTCAATTTAGCGAGCTGGATTTTTGGTGTCCGATTATACAGTAGTCTAATTTCCGGTATATATATTCATGGGCTGTGGCAAATTAGACCGTCTGCTAAAACTGTGCTAATGTTCCGGAGCAGTTCACCGAGAGAAATTCTATGAAACCACATGCTTTTGTCGCCATGCCGTTTGGCAAAAAAACAGGTTACGACGGTAAGCCAATTGACTTCAATGCCGTTTATAACGATTTGCTCAAGCCTGCCATTGAAACAGCGGGATTTACAGTGTTTCGGGTAGATGAAGAGCAAGCCGCTGGAGACATCAAAACTGATATGTTCCAGGAATTGCTCATCGCTGATCTGGTGGTTGCTGATTTAACGCTGGATAACCCGAATGTCTGGTATGAACTTGGCATTCGTCATGCACTACGTGCCCGTGGCATTCTGGTGGTTCAAGGAGCCACAGACAAGCAACCGTTCGGTATCGATACATATCACAGCCTTAACTACACTCTAAAAAATGGCATGCCCGATTCGTCCACCCTGGAATCGGACAAAAAAACACTCACCGATATGGTCAAAGCTACGCTGGCATCTCGTCATGACCGCAGAATCAGCCCCGTTTACCAACTACTACCCAACCTGCAAGAGCCACATTGGAATTCACTTCGTGTCGGTGGCGCACAAGGGTTCTGGGATGCTTACGATGTCTGGACAGAAAGAATTGAACTGGCTCTCCAGAAAGATCACATAGGTGACCTGTTAGTGCTTGCAGAAGAAGCGCCAGTGGCAGCATTTCGTGCAGAAGCGCACATCAAAGCAGGAATTGCCCTGCGTAAGGCAGATCGATTTGATTTTGCACTGGAGCAAATCGAAGCAGGTCTGGCTATTGATCCTGATAATCTTGCCGGATTACAAGAAAAAGGCACCTGCCTGCAAAGGCTGGCATTGCAGGGAAAAGCAAACATTCCCCAGTATGAAGTACGCTTACATTCCATCAACATGCTGAAAATTTATCCCAATGATCCGGAAACCTGGGCGCTACTCGCTCGAATGGACCAAGATGCATGGATACAATTATGGCGGCAACCAGGCAGAACTACAGAGCAGATGCGTAGCGATGCCGCTTGCCAAGATGCCCGGTTACGTGCCGCAATCGAAAGCTATCGACATGCTTTCCGGCTTAACCCTGGACATTATCACTCCGGAATTAACGCATTGACCTTGATGCATGTTTTCCTGTTTCTTACCGGCGACAGCCGTTTTTTCATTGAAGCCAAAGCTATGTCCGGTGCTGTGCGCTACGCAGCGGAGTATATTCAGGATCACTCATTCCGGAGCAGAGCAACGCTGGGAGATCTGGAAATATTGCTCGGCACGCCAGAAACCGTCACTTCAGCTTATAAAGAAGCGATCACCAAATCTGAAAAAGACTGGTTCGCCCTCGACTCCACTTTATCACGATTGTACCTGCTCAAAGACCTGAGCTTTCGCCCGGAAGCCGTAGCGGCGGGCATTGCGACTTTTGAGCAGGCACTGGCGCAACTAAACAAACCGGAAGAAAAGTGGCAACCACGCCAGGTCTTTCTGTTCAGTGGTCACATGATCGATGCAGCGGATCGAGCCGAACCCCGTTTTCCAAACGACAAAGCCGACATTGCCGCTAAAAAAATAGCTGAAGTTCTGGCAGCCTTGGGTGCAAACGAAGACGATCTCGCCTTAACTCAGGGCGCTGCCGGCGGTGATATTTTGTTCGCTGAAGGCTGTGCCAAATTTGGCGTTCGCATTCAACTGCTACAACCCTTTCCGGAAAAGGAATTCATTCAACGATCTATCCTCCCCTCTGATCAAGGGGAGCGCTGGCGAACACGCTATTTCGCTCTAAAGGCGCAACTTAAAAATTCGCCGCGCAGCATGCCAGATGCGCTGGGAGATATACCAGAGGAGGTTATGAACCCTTACGAACGCTGTAACCTTTGGCTACTTTACACTGCCCTGGCCAGTGGAATCGACAAAGTTCGTTTTATTTGCCTATGGAACGGTGGTGATGCAGATGGACGAGGCGGCACGGCTCATTTGTACAAGGAAGTGGATAAACGAACAGGGCAAGTGACCTGGCTGGATACAAGAAAACTGTGGTAAGTTATCAAAATAACTTGAGAATAAATGCTTTTGTCCAGATCATTCAGTTATCGTTCCTAAAGTTTGATGATGGCAAATCGGCTATAGACGTATTTGCTTCACTAAATGCTGGTTCCGGTAAAAATTTTAACCTCGCAAGCGGGACTTTAATGACTTAATCGCCGCTAAAGTCCCTCTTACAGAAAGATTCTAAATAATTATAATTTTTACAAACAACCCTTCATTGCCACGCCGATATCAGTCGGTGAGTTGACCACTTCAATTCCCGCTGCTTTCAGTGCGGCAACTTTACCTTCTGCCGTACCTTTACCACCCGTCACAATGGCACCGGCATGTCCCATACGTTTTCCAGCAGGTGCGGTTTGGCCTGCGATATAGGCAACTACAGGCTTGGTAACATGGGCCTTAATATATTCTGCTGCATCTTCTTCCTCACCGCCGCCGATTTCGCCAACCATGACAATCCCTTTGGTTTGGTCATCTGCCTGAAAGCGGCTAAGTACATCAACAAAGTTCATGCCATGAATGGGATCGCCGCCTATTCCTACGCATGTGCTTTGTCCCAAGCCTTGTGCCGTTGTTTGATGCACGGATTCATAGGTTAATGTGCCGGAGCGTGAAACTATACCAATTGATCCAGGTAAATGGATTTTACCCGGCATGATACCTATTTTACTTTCGCCAGGTGTGATGACCCCGGGACAGTTAGGGCCGATTAATAAGGTTTCTGTGCCTGACATTGCCGCTTTCACACGCAACATTTGTAAAATCGGAATGCCTTCGGTGATGCAAACGATGAGTTTGATGCCGGCATCGACTGCTTCCAGAATAGCGTCAGCAGCATAAAAAGGCGGAACATAAATCACGCTGGCTGTAGCCCCTGTTGCGTTAACTGCTTCTTGTACAGTATTGAAAACGGGCAACCCTAAATGATTGTCGCCACCGCGTTCAGGGGTAACGCCCCCCACCAATTGTGTTCCGTAATCCAGCGCTTGCTGGGAATGAAAAGTGCCTTGTTTGCCCGTAAAACCCTGGCAAATTACCTTTGTGTCTTTGTTAATTAAAATGCTCATACTGCCTCCGCCAATGCGACTACTTGTTCTGCCGCATGCGCCAAATCATCCGCTGCGTAAATCTTATGACCTGTATTACTCAATAATGCCCGGCCCTCTTCAACATTCGTACCTTCCAAACGGACAACCACTGGTACAGTAACATGAACCTGTTCTATGGCTGCCAAAATACCTTGCGCGATAACATCACATTTGACGATACCACCAAAGATATTCACTAATATAGCTTTGACGCTACTATCAGATAGTATCAGTTTAAAGGCTTCACAGACTTTCTCAACATTAGTACCACCGCCGACATCGAGAAAGTTGGCGGGTAGGCCACCTTTTAATTTAACCAGGTCCATGGTTGCCATTGCCAGTCCAGCACCGTTAACCATACAGCCTATGTTGCCCTCGAGGGTAATATAATTTAAACCGAATCGTTGAGCTTCATTTTCCTTTTCATCTTCCTGGGCAGAATCTTTCATCGCTAAAATATCAGGATGAATCGCTACCGCGTTATCATCAAAGTTGATTTTGGCGTCCAAAGCCAATAAATCGCCACCATGTGTTTCAATTAAGGGATTAATTTCAATTTGGCTGGCATCCTTTGCCAAAAACAAATCGTACATTCCCTGCATTATTGCCCCCAAAGCTTTGACTTGCGATCCCTTAAGACCCAGAGTGTAAGCAACTTTTCGGCATTGATACGCTTGCAATCCTGCTGCAGGATGAACTTGTACTGAAATGATTTGTTCAGGCGACTCATGGGCAACCGTTTCTATATCCATGCCGCCCGCTGCCGAGGCGATGAAAATAATACGCTCACTGGCCCTATCGACCAGCGCACTGAGATATAACTCGCGTTTTATCGGGTATATTTTTTCTATCAGCAGTGAGTTGATTGGAAGTCCTGCACTATCGGTTTGAATAGTAACCAGCCGCTTGCCCAACATATCCCGGCTAAACTCGACCACATCAGCCAGACTTTTAGCCAGCTTTACACCGCCAACCTTACCTCTGCCGCCTGCATGTACCTGAGCCTTAACAACCCAGCCATCACCACCTAAATCTTTCGCAGCCTGCCCCGCACTATCCGGGGTTGCCGCCTGCTTTCCATCGGGCACAGGTATTCCATAAAACTGAAACAACTGTTTGGCCTGATACTCATGAATATTCATATATTGCTCCTGATTGACCGGCAAAGTCCGGCGAGTTCTTTCTTAAGTTTTTGCATCGATGCTATGATTGTTTCTGTTAGCTCCCGTCAATTAAGCCAGGATGTTTAATATTCTAACCAAGTCCCTGCAAAACGCTATCCTTATAACTAACATGCCTGCAATTACCCCTGAGATCATCTTTCCATGTCCCCTTTCCAAGGGCTACGGTATTCCGGCCCGACAAGCCTGGTTATTGCTGAGCGTTTTTTTATGCTATCGCTTGACATTGGCATGTCTATTCATATTTTTATTTAACAGTGGATGGGGCTCTTCTTTAATCAGCATCGACAACAGCCGCTTATACGATTACAGCAGCTATAGTTACCTGATTATTACGGTTATATCCGCCACATGCATAATCTGGCGAATTACCGATTATACCCTCCAGGCGCAACTCTTGATTCTCTCTGATATCCTGATTCTTACTCTGTTAATGCATGCTTGTGGCGGCATTAACAGCGGCATAGGTGCTTTGCTCGGGGTATCAATCGCATCAGGCGGATTATTAATCGGTGGTCGCTGTGCGATGTTTTTTGCTGCCCTGGCTAGTTTGGCTGTGTTGTCCGAACAGATTTTTACCCACTTCACAGGTAGTTTTCAACCGTCCTCTTATAGTTATGCAGGAATGCTTGGGACATCGTTTTTCGCCATTGCATTACTTTCCTATATCCTGGCAAAACGTAGTGAAGAAACCCTGGAGCTTGCCAATCAGCAGAAAAACACCATTATTAAACTGGAAGAGCTCAATCAGTACATAATCCAACATTTGCAGTCGGGGATCATTATTACCAATATGAACCAACAAGTTCAGTTGGCCAACGAAGCCTCATTACGTTTATTAAATTTATCGGTGTTACCCATCAGTCTTGGTGATATTTCGGAACAGTTATCACGGTCATTTGAGACATGGCTTACTGATCCTGAACAACACCTTATAGAACTTCGGCTTCCGGACCAATCCGAAATTCATTGCCGTTTCATGATCCTGCCGATAATCCGCGAATTTTTCATGATTATTCTCGAAGACATCGCTCTTTATAATCAACGTTTGCAACAAAGCAAACTTGCTTCTTTAGGTAGACTCACAGCCAGTATTGCCCATGAGATACGAAATCCCTTAGGTGCAATCAGTCATGCTGGACAGTTACTCTCGGAAAGCACGCACTTTTCTATTCAGGATATGCGCTTGACGGAAATCATTCAAAACAATGCTTTACGCGTCAACCAGATCATTGACGATATTTTACAGCTTTCCAAAAGAACCAATTCAAAACGAGAAAAAATTTACTTAAATACATGGCTTACTCAATACCTGAGTAATTTCATGCAAGAACAGGGCGTCACTGCAGAAACATTCAGCTTATTGCAAAGCGATAAACCCTTATTTGCGTTTATAGATCCGGGCCATCTCAAGCAGATCATGGATAACTTGTGTCAAAATGCCTTGAAATACGGTAAACCTGAGGACGGGGCAATAATTTTGCGAGCCTTCATCTTCCATCAAGCACCTTGCATAGAAGTCATAGATAATGGTTCTGGCATTAAACATGAGCATATTGGTCACCTCTTTGAACCTTTTTTCACCACATCATCCAACGGCACAGGATTAGGACTTTATATATCAAGAGGATTGGCCGAGCTTAACCAGGCAAAAATAAGTTATTATTTTAATGATGAAAACCGAAACTGTTTTCGGCTTTGTTTACAGGATGCTAACTATACACTGATTGAAATATGAGAAAACCACTGGTGTTGATAGTAGATGATGAACCGGATATTCGTGAACTGTTAGAAATTACCCTTAACAGAATGAATATTCAAACTTGTTGCGCTGAAAATATTGATTGCGCCAAGGGATTATTACAACAAAATCATTTTGATCTTTGTCTTACCGACATGAAGTTGCCTGACGGCAATGGTCTGGATTTGGTTGATACTATACAATCATTGCCCAACTCAATCCCGGTTGCAGTTATTACCGCTCACGGCAATATGGATACAGCAATTCTGGCGATGAAAAAAGGTGCTTTTGATTTTGTCTCCAAACCCGTTGATTTATTGGCTCTCAGACACCTCGTTAGCAGCGCATTAAAGCTTTCTAATCCAACATCTACGAGAGAAAGGCGAACCCGTCACACTCTCTTGGGTGACTCATCAGTCATGCGGGGAATCCGGTCAAAAATAGATAAAGTTGCCCGCAGCCAGGCACCAGTTTACATCAGCGGCGAATCCGGCTCGGGAAAAGAATTAGTGGCAAGACTCATTCATCAGCAAAGTTCGCGTAGCGATAAATCTTTTGTCGCCATTAACTGTGGAGCCATTCCTTTCGAATTGATGGAAAGCGAATTTTTTGGTCATAAAAAAGGCAGTTTTACCGGAGCAATCTCCGATAAAAAAGGTTTATTTCAAGCTGCAGAAGGCGGCACATTATTTCTTGATGAAGTTGCGGATTTGCCCCAGTCCCTGCAGGTTAAATTGCTGCGAGCCATACAAGAAAAAAAAATCCGCCCCGTTGGCGAACAGCAGGAAATTCCAGTCGATGTACGTTTGCTCAGTGCCACTCACCGAAATCTTGCCGATATGGTACAGTCTGGCCTTTTCAGAAAGGATTTATATTACCGCATCAATGTGATTGACCTTCATGTTCCACCTTTGCGTGAAAGAAGTTCTGATATACCTACACTTACAGAACATATATTAGCCAAGCTAAATGCAGGCAAAATAGATCAGCCGACATTGTCGACCGTCGCCTTATCAGCACTACAACAGTATCATTTTCCGGGTAATGTACGTGAGCTTGAGAATATTCTGGAAAGGGCTCTTGCATTATATGATGGCAAATGCATAGAGTTAGATGATTTGAATTTGCCAGTAAGCTTGCATCACAATTCAGAATCTACTAAATACGACCCGGCTATGGGTCCATTAGAAGATTATCTGGAGGCGATTGAAAGAAAGGCAATTACCCTTGCGCTGGAAGAAAACAAATGGAATAAAACAGCCGCCGCCAAACAATTGGGACTATCTTTCAGATCATTTCGTTATCGCTTGAAAAAGCTCGATTTGAATAATTAAGCTTCAATTATCGCCTATCTTTTTCGGGTTTTTTGTTTTCATTCTTAGCCGCCACAATGCCTAGGATTTATATTTGTCCATAGCTTCAAGTTTAACTATTGCATCTTTAATTGTCGCTTCAATAGCGGCATCCAGCTCGTTATTTTTATAGACTTTGTCCAACAGTCCTTCTGTAACCAATGCGTCTTTTATCCAGCGCTTGGTGAAACGATAGTTACTATAAGTGGTGGCTACCTCTCCGGTTTTCGGATCTCGTAAACCTTTTTTAACTGTATTCACTGCCGTTGCTGCCGGCGTGGACTTTTTAATGGTCGCCGATTTAATAATCGTCGACTTACTATTTTTAGTTACAACTTCGGGAACCTGTTGTTCCGTATCCACTTTCTGTACTTCGGGCTTTACTTTTTGTGATGCGGATTTAGAAGTGGCTTTATGTTCATCTACAGCGACATAAACGACATAAGCTACAAAAATAATAGTTAATATAAATAACGTTTCAGACATAACGGCTCTCCAACTCTTAAATTGATTTTTATTATCACTGTCCCAAGAAGTGCGTATGGTCAGTTCAGCAAACTAAATCGCTGCAATCCGAATATACCAGAAGCCAACGATCTAGTTAAGTTATAAATCCGAATGAATGCTTTATATTAAGGCACTTCAGATTAACAACCGGCAATTCTCCCTACAATTTTTATGCCTTTTAATTAAGTGACATCTAATCCAATTTAAACATCTAAATAAGAATCATTAGTATCTTTATGTCTAATAGCGCTATAATTAGTTAACTGAAAATATGAGGATGCGTAAATGAAAAACAATAGCAATCCATTAGCAAAAAGAGCTGTACTTACGACATTAATCGCCTTAAGTGCTCCTGTCAGCGCACTGGACAAACCGAAAACTATGGAAGATATGTGGAAAATCATCCAGGCACAGCAAAAGCAAATTGATGAAATGAAAGCCGGTATGAAGGCGGCACCGGAAAACACTGCCATCAGTAAGGTGCAAAATCCGGAAAACAAAGTTGCAACCAGCACTGTGCAGAACACAGAGAACAATGCCACAGCCAGTAACGTTAAGACCTTGGAGCGTAAAACCGATATCCTGAGTCAGGAAGTTGAGAAACTGCGTACCAATCTGGCTATTCCGGATGAAGTCAAGTATAAAAGTGCGTACGGTTTGGGTCCTGCGGCCTCCAAGGTTTATCAGGTGGGCAAGGGTTTATCCCTTGGCGGTTATGGCGAGGCCAATTATCAGAAAATTGTTAGCGACGAAGGTAACGCGAAAGACAATGCCGATTTTGAACGACTGGTTTTGTATGTAGGTTATAAATTTACCGACAGCATCCTTTTTAACAGTGAGATTGAGTTCGAGCACGGTACAACTGGTGAAGGTTTTGAAGAAGAAGGCGAGGTTTCAGTCGAATTTGCGGCCCTGGATTTCTTTATTGACCCGATGGTTAATGCTCGCGCCGGTATGGTTTTATTGCCAATGGGTTTTATCAACCAGATTCATGAACCACCCTTTTACTTCGGTAACAATCGTCCTGAAGTAGAGCGGAGAATTATTCCAACCACCTGGCGGGAAATTGGTCTTGGTCTATTCGGCGCTATAACACCGAACCTGACTTATACCGGTTATGTGCTCAATGGTTTGGATGCCCAAGGGTTCAACTCTAATGGTATCCGTGATGGCAGGCAAAATGGCGCTCAAGCACTGGCTGAAAATTTTGGCTATGTTGCCCGCATGGATTATACGCCTGATGCGTTGCCGGGAGTTACCGTCGGCACTTCAGCGTATCTTGGCAATTCGGGGCAAGATCTGGAATATAACGGCCAAAAGCCCAATGTTTTTACGCAGCTCTATGAAGGGCATGTGCAATGGAAATACCGAGGACTGGAATTCCGTACTTTGGGTTCATGGGGGCATATCAATGATGCAGGAATTCTCAGTGCTTTCCAAGGCCAAACCGTTGGATCACAAAACTATGGCTGGTATACCGAGGTCGGTTATGATGTCTTACCTCTGATGTTTAAAGATACGCCACAATACCTGGCTCCTTTCTTCCGTTATGAAAAATACAATACGATTGCCAAAGCTCCCGAAGGCTGGGGCGATAACCCAATCAACCCGACCAAAAATCAGCAAATTTTTCAGGTAGGTCTGCAATATAAACCTATCCCAAATGTCGTAATCAAGGCCGATTACCGCAATTTCAGTGCCGCAAAAGGCTCTGTGCCGGATGACTTTAACCTCGGACTTGGATTTATTTACTAGTATCAACTGATTTCCCTTTTCATATAGTATGATATTAGCGACCCAACCAACCACACAGTAAACCGTTTATTAACAAAGCTGCTCGTGTTTAATGCCGCCAGTCAGATATTTCGTAATACTGAAATGTCTGATTGGCGGTTTGGTTTTTGGCTAACACAATAACGCAATCAAAGACCATTGCTCTGACTAATGGATATGTATTATGAAAATAATTAAGTTTATGTTTCTTTTATGGCTGCTGACTGCCATAAGCCCCGGTTTTGCCACAATTTTTTATAGCAAAAACGAGGCAATGGAGTTGGCATTTGGCAAAGGCGCCCAAGTAGAGCAGTTATCGCTATTTCCAGATGAGAATGAAACCGCCAAAATTCAGCAAGATGCCAAGGTCAAATTGGATTCAGGCTTATTTACGTTCTATGTAGGAAAAAACCAAGGTAAGATACTGGGTTATGCTGCGATTGAAACCAGCACTGTCAGAACCAAACCGGAAACCTTGATGATTGTATTAACACCTGATGGTGAGTTAAGCAAGGTTATCACGCTTGCTTTTCATGAGCCACCGGAATATCAACCGCCTGAACGCTGGTTTGAAAAGCTCTATAAACGCCCGCTAGCCGACATGGATTTTAATAAAGGCGTGGATGGTATAAGCGGCGCAACCCTCAGTACACGATCCGCACTCACCAGTATCCGCAAAGTCATGTCGATTTATCAGGTTATGGTAAAGAACAAGAGCACCAACTGATGCGTTATTTTGTTACCGGTGAACAGCAACGTAAGTCCTTGTTAAACGCCCTGGTGTTAATGTTTCTGGGCTATATTGCGCTATTATGGGTGAGCAATGGCATGATGTATTTTCATCATATGGACTTAACACCTGACTCAGTTGTTGCCTATTATTTGGGCTCTGAAGAGCAATTTACCCAGCCCAGAAGTTATCAGGGCATGCTGGAAGTTTCACATTTTCACCTGTTTTCGATGGGCATGTTGATAGTGACCTTAACGCATCTAATGTTGATGACTGATTTCTCGATACGGCTGAAAATCTGGATAAGTAGCTTGACTTACATCTCAGCTTTGGCCGATGAAGCGGGTGGATGGTTGGTCCGGTTCGTTGATCCCTTATTTGCCTGGTTTAAAATTGCTGCATTTATATTGCTGGAGTTTTCATTGGCGACGCTATTGGTTGTAGTCATTTTTTCACTTATCCGCGCCAGAGTTCAGATGCGGCAAAGCAGTACCCAATAACGGAATGCGCTGATTCGCAGCTTGCTGCATCTATAAAACGCTTTATCCTGGAAAATGCCGTTATGCACTACCGAGCCGGTGCTGATCGCAGCCGAAGGGGTAAAACTTTATATAACTGGATTTTTATCCTTCGACCACTTGAGCAACTATAGGACTAATACCGGTATGGCCAATAGTACCCGCCCCAGTAATAGGGGTAGCCATAGTATCCATAATAAGGATAGCCGTAGCCAAAGCCACCATATCCATAACCGCCGTAACCATAATAATTGCCGGGCACATATACAGGCCACAAATATATAACATTGGCTGAAATCAGTGGCAGCCGAAGGCTTTTGTTGCCAACTGTACGTTCAATATCGCCATTAAGTGTTCCAGCAACGGTAAGTTCTGTATCTTTTGTATAAACGGCCGGATCGAGAAATTTAGGGCTTTTAATAAGGAAGCGTCCCTCGTTGGCTTTGTCTAATCGTGGCCGACCGTAACTGTTAAGCGGGTAATACAATACCTGCACAAGACTGAAGTTTTGTTCGTTTTCCACATCAATGACAACACCACCCCACCGCACAGGCGCATCTTTAAATTGGGCAATATTCCGCGTTGCCTGACTGTAGGAAATGTCATAAAGCGGAGCGTCCTCAATTGCAGGCGGCAGATTCGAGCAAGCACTCAATGATAATATAAAGATTAATAATAAATGCCTTTTCATAATGTCTTCCTGTTGGAGTAATGCTTGTTATAGCCACAGACCCCTGATTTTCATAGCCTGTTTGCCCGCATATTTGGCCCAGCCAAAAACACTCACCAATGGGACACTTTTAAAGTATATTGATTCCTGCACTTAAAAAATACTTACGGATATCAGCATTATTATCACAAAAAACGCAAATACCCTCAGTTTTGGGCACGGAATTCTACTCAATCCTTTTGTAAAATAGGCTTTGCCAGCAAATTAACCAGTATCTGTTCATAGATATTGGTTAAAATTTCCAAATCCTCTATACCGACATTTTCATTAATTTTATGAATGCTTTCATTCAACGGCCCCAATTCAATAACCTGTGCGCCGGTTGGTGCAATGAAGCGTCCGTCCGAGGTGCCGCCGCCGGTATCATCAAGAGTGTCAAAGCCGGTTACTGTTTTGACGGCAGCATGAGTTGCATCGATTAATTCACCTTTTTCAGTCAGGAAGGGATTTCCGGATAAACGCCATTGTATGTCGTATTTAAAGCCGCATTTGTCAAGAATCGCGCAGGTGCGTTGTTTAATGGTTTCTTCGTTCAATTCTGTACAGAAACGTAAATTAAACTGTATCTCGGCAGTGCCCGGGATAATATTTTCCGCGCCGGTTCCCGCATTGATATTTGAAACTTGCAGGCTAGTCGGCGGAAAAAACACATTACCCTGATCCCATACCTCTTCCGTCAGTTCTTTTAATGCCGGGGCAAACGTGTGGATCGGATTTTCAGCGAGCTCAGGATAAGCGACGTGTCCTTGAATACCGATTATGGTTAATCTGGCGCATAAAGAACCACGCCGACCCACACGAATCACATCACCTATTTTTTTATCACTGGACGGTTCACCCACCAGACACCAGTCTATTTTTTCATTGCGTTGTTCCAGCACTTCTACAACCTTAATCACGCCATTGGTGGCTATGCCTTCTTCATCGCTGGTCATCAGTACGGCAATCGAGCCTTGGTGATCAGGATGCCTGGCAATAAAGCGTTCAACGGCAGTAATAAAACAGGCAATACCGCCTTTCATGTCAGCTGCACCACGACCATAAAGCTTGCCATCATGAATCGTCGGCACAAAAGGCGGCGATAACCAAGATTCTCGTGGACCAGGCGGCACAACATCGGTATGCCCCAGAAAGGTAAACAACGGCTTTGCATTGCCACGTCTAAGCCAGATATTTTGAGTATCTTGAAAATTCAGACGCTCCTCCTTAAAACCCAGCCTGGTTAAACGTTGGGCAAGAACATCCTGGCAACCTGCATCTTCAGGCGTGACCGATTCCCGGCTAATAAGGTCTTTTAGAAGCTCCAGGGTGTCACTCATAGTAATTCAGCTTGATAATGGTCGGCTTTAAAGCCAATAATCAGTTTGTCGCCAACATCCAGAATCGGGCGTTTAATCAGGGTTGGAGTATTTAGCATTAACAATAATGCTTTTTCTAATATCAGATCGGTTTGTTGTTCGGCACTGAGTTGCCGCCAACTGGTGCTGCTGCGGTTTAGCAGCATGCTCCAGTCCTGGCGAGCGGCAAAGTCATTCAGTTGCGCTAGCGTTAACCCGTCAGCCCTAAAATCATGGAATTGATAAAGTATGCCGTTTTGATCCAGCCACTGCCGCGCCTTTTTGACGGTGTCGCAGTTTTTTATTCCGTAAAGCGTGTGCATGACTGCACTTATAATTGGCTGTTCAATAATTCGTCAATACTGGGCAATTGTTTATCCGCTTTGCAGCGGTTTTTATACAGATCAACAAATTCCATAAAAGCTTGCTCGAGGTCTGCCAAAATATCTTCTTCATTTTCACGCTCATCTTCGGGGACATCATCTGATTCCAGATATTCCCGTTGCAGGTCTACTTCGCTGTTAAGAGCAAGAGTAGCGTAAATCATCGCGTTATTTGAGATTTTTTCGTTCATGGTCTATGTGTGGGTGAGGTTAAGGAAATTTTATGACTGGATATTCTAATCTGGGTGGTAAGGTTTTTT
>CAYVFT010000097.1:0-14683 GCA_964450225.1 uncultured Crenothrix sp.
CCCGACGCTCAATCAAAAAAAGCCTATCGCCAAGCCTGTAACAAAATGGCTGAGTTAGGCATGAACGATGACATCCTCATATCACCTTCGATCAATCGGCTGGACAGCAGCATTGTTACCTGAATAAAAGCCATCAACGTTCCTTGCCAACACGTAAGGCCGTAAGCCGGTTTCGAGGATTACCCTGTGGCTTTTGCTAAGTAAAGTAGCGAGGTTTTTATTTTAATTTCGCTGTTCGATCGCCAACTGCCATGGTCTGGCTTTTGTGGGCAGCACCTTTCCCGCTTTATCCAGTTTGACATGAGCCAGACTGACTGCATCCAGCACATTGCCGCCTATCACATCAAGTTCCCCGGGCCGTCGTGCAACCACTAAATCACAGTGGTAAGCCCCACGCCTTAGATCGTTATAGTTGTGAATTGACTGGACAAAAGCTTCACCCCGCGGCGCACAAATTATATCGCCGGGCTTAGGGGCATAAGTGTTGGTGGCATGGCTTACAAACCTGTTTTCCGGACCCGCTGCCATCGCATGCTGAATATAATCCCAATGCAAAACGGTAGAAGGTAAATCACTTTCTGGCACCCCTGCACTTCGCGCCAGCCAGACAATAAAAGCACCCGACCAGGGTCTGATTTCTCCTTCATAACCAATTATCGGCAAGTCTGTCGCAGTATACCAATACATGAAAATCCGGCTAAAAAAAGGCGGTTGCGTTTCATGGCCAGGGGTTACTTTAACTGGATAAGTTAGTGCCGGCGGCTCAATATCATAATTGACTTCGGGCCGGCCGAACAATTCCCATTCCTGACGGGCAAGGTACAGCATTCGCTCTCTAACGTCAGGAATAACAAACGATGGGGTGATATTGGCTGCAACTGTAAGGGCGGGTATTTGCTCATGTTTTTGCACAGCGCAGCTACTCAGAAGCAAAACAATACCGAGAAACAAATAAGGCATACTTAAATGAGCTTTAGGGTCAAATTCTACAAGCTTATATAACGTGTATTTAAACAAGCGCCAGGTAGTGAAAGAATAATTAGTCAGGCAGACGCTGCTATCTCATCGTCTGCCAAATAACAACCAGGATCTTCTGCCCAGTAGTTTGATGTTGTTTGTGCAGCCCTGACACGCGTATTGCCATTGCAGATATTTTGATAATGACAGGTCGCACAACGGCCTTCCAGTGGCCTGGGGTTTTGTTTAAGTCCGGCCATTAATGGATCGGACGTATCCATCCATATTTCTGAAAACGGACGTTGCTTGACATTACCCAGATCATAATGCCACCAGAACGTGTCAGGATGCACGTTGCCGAGATTATCGATATTGGCAACATTAACGCCGGAGGCGTTACCACCCCACTGTTCCAGCTTGGCTTTAATGTGTTCGGCTTTATCCGGAAAATTTTTGATGACCCAATGCAAAAAATAAACCGCATCAGCATCATTATTACCGGTAACGAATTCCCGATCTTTACCTGCTTTAAGCCATTCGTAGCAAGTTTCGAACATCAAATCCATGGCATCCCGGGTTATTTCAAAAAAGGCATCATCCTTGCGATTTCTATTACCCCGACCGCCATAGTTCAAATGTGATAAATAAAATTTGTCGATATCGTTATCATTCATTAATTGCAAAAGGGCTGGAAAATCCTTGGCGTTATCCTGAGTCAAGGTAAAACGAATACCGACCTTAATACCTTTTTCCAGGCACAAGTGCACGCCTCGGAGAGCTTCGTCAAAAGAGCCTTTTACACGCCGAAACTGGTCATGGGTATCTTTGATGCCATCGAGACTCACGCCGATATATTGATAGTCAATATCGGCAATTTCATCGATGTTATCAGCAGATATTTTGGTACCGTTACTGGACAGAGCAACATAGAAACCCATATCCTTGGCGCGACGGGAAATGTTAAATATATCCGGGTGCAGCAAGGGCTCGCCACCGGACAAAATCAACACCGGCACTTTGAAAGTCTTTAAATCATCCATAACCGTATAGATTTCGGGTGTGGTCAATTCGCCTGGAAAATCGATATCCGCTGACGTTGTGTAGCAGTGTTTGCACGTGAGATTGCAGCGGCGAATCAAATTCCAGATAACTACCGGAGCAGCCGGTTTTCGGGCGGGTTTCAAGGGTGTCGGGGCTATCAGTTCCCGCATGTATTGGCTTAATCGAAACATCTTGGAGATACCTTTTATTAATTTTCTGCCATTGTATCTTATCTGTCTCTGGCAACTGAATTTTCAGAGTGCCAAGGAAAATTAAGTAGTCGTTCAGAAGTTTTTTGGATCAACGAAACAAATAATCCATCACCAATCCGGCAAATACGACCATGCCAAACCAGTTATTATTTAAAAAGGCCTTGAAGCATTGGGTTTTCTCCCGATGAAAAATCAATTTTTGTTGATAAACCGAAAATCCGGACGCGACTAAAACGCCGCCGTAGTAAGGCCAACCCAATTGCTCCATCTGCCCTACGGCAAGCAACAGGCCAATAATAATAATTTGCAAAATTGCCATGATATGACGGTCGTAATTGCCGAAAAGAATGGCTGTTGACTTAATGCCTATCTTCAAATCATCTTCTTTATCAACCATGGCATACATGGTGTCATAAACCAAAGCCCATAATACAACAGCTAAATACATCACCCACGCTACTGCGGGAATGCTGTTAATCTGTGCAGAAAAGGACATGGGAATAGCCCAGCCAAATGCAATTCCCAAATAAGCTTGCGGCAAATGGGTGTAGCGCTTCATAAAAGGATAACTGCCGGCCAGAAATGCGGCGATGAACGATAGCATAATAGTGAAAATATTAAGCTGTAATACCAGTCCAAAAGCACACAGACATAACACGACAAACACTGCCAAGGCTTCCGTGGGTTTAACCTTGCCTGCAGCAATAGGTCGTTGCTTGGTGCGTGCTACATGGGGATCAAAATCCCTGTCCGCATAATCATTAATCACACAACCGGCGGCACGCATCAGTACTACGCCCAGACAAATAACAATTAATACCAGTAAATCAGGCCTGCCATCACTGGCCACCCAGAGCGCCCATAATGCCGGCCACAATAAAATCAAAATACCAATGGGCCGGTCGAATCGAGCTAATAACCAGTATTGCTTAAATCGATCCATTACCCGTTCCTTATCTATTGTTATTGCCACTATTTTTACCTTTGTTGAGAATGTCCGGATTTATTAACGATTAAAGTTCACTGATTACAAACAGAAATACACATGAAATAACTTGAGTATTATATCCCCTCACTCCAACCCTCTCCCGGCGGGAGAGGGAGTAAAATAATAAACTTATTTCATGCTTGTTCCAGTGTGGTTTTCAAGCGTGAATTTTGTTAAAAATGCTATTATAACTTTTTTATTTTATCGGGCGCCTGTGCCCAATGGGTGTGTAGACCATGAGTGTAAAAATTTATCACAATCCGCGTTGCAGCAAATCACGTCAAACCCTGCTCTTACTGCAAGAGCAAGGCGTTGAACCGGAGATAATTGAATATCTTAAAACGCCTCCCAGTGCTGGGGAACTGAATGACATTCTACAAAAACTGGGCATGGAGCCTCGTGAATTGATGCGCAAGAATGAAGCCGAATACAAAGCAAACGGTTTGGATGATCAAACACTGGATCGGCAGGCGCTGATTAATGGCATGGTAAACCATCCAATACTTATTGAACGCCCTATCGTTATTGCCAATGACAAAGCGACTATCGGCCGACCGCCGGAAGCTGTACTCTCTATTTTATAATCCGCAACTCTTGATTCTATGACAAAAATCCTGGTTCTTTATTTCTCCCGTAATGGCACAACAGCAGAAATGGCAAATCATATTGCACGCGGCGTGTCTGCTGTTAACGGTGCTGAAGCTGTTTTGAGAACGGTACCGGACGTTTCCAGCGTTTGTGAAAAGACGGCAGAGAGCATTCCCGCACACGGCGCAATTTACGCGACACTTGAAGACTTGAAGTTATGTGATGGACTGGCATTAGGCAGTCCCACCCATTTTGGCAATATGGCATCCCCGCTAAAATACTTTATTGATAGCACGACTGAAATCTGGTTTTCCGGTGCCTTGGTTGGCAAACCTGCGGGCGTATTTACTTCAACCGGCAGCATGCATGGCGGTCAGGAAAGCACGTTATTATCCATGATGTTGCCACTTATGCACCACGGCATGCTTTTATTGGGTTTGCCCTATACTGAAACTGCTTTGCGTGAAACAACATCAGGCGGCACACCTTATGGCCCAAGTCACATGTCATTGGAACAGACGGGATTAACTGATCATGAAAAAAAACTGTGCCTGGCACTCGGGACGCGTTTGGCAAAAACCGCATTCCTTTTAAAACAGAATTCATGAATATAAAACCGATCTATTTTTACATTGTTGCATTAACCGGTTTTTTTGGTCTGTTTGCATTATCAATGCTATGGAACACTGTCTTGGCACCATCCTCCCGGTTTCCAGTTGCGTTAACGTTATTAATCTCTGTTACGCCTTTGTTATTGCCTCTGCGCGGATTTTTGGACGGCAATTCTAAAAGTTGCGCCTGGATGGCTTATATCAGCCTAGCTTATTTTATACACGGTTCAGTAGAAACCTACGCTAACACTAACGGACGGTTGTACCCATCACTGGAAATCATCCTCAGTTTGATGCTGTTTTTCGGCACAATACTTTATGTCCGTTCTGCTGGAAACCAGGAATGACCTTACCCAAGCAACTGCCATTACAATTTGAGTTCAGGGCGAACCAGACTTTCGATGATTTTTTCCCCGGTGCAAATCTGGAAATCATTAATCATTTACAAAAAAGTAGCGAAGGTAACGGTGAACGGCTGGTTTTTCTCTGGGCCCAATCCGGGCTTGGTAAAAGTCATTTACTGCAAGCCTGTTGCCAGCATGCACAAAGCCATCAACTCAGTTCATTTTATTTTTCCTTATTACCTTTTGAATTGCCTGATCCCTCATTGTTAACAGGATTGAATAATTTTGAGGTCGTTTGTTTCGATAATATTGAGCACTTAGCAGGCAACCAAAGCTGGGAGCTGGCGTTTTTTAATTTTTTTAATCTGCATCGCGATCAGGATCATACGCTTATTTTATCGGCATCCTGTCCGCCCAGTGATATTGCCATTCAATTACCCGATCTTAAAAGCCGTCTTAACTGGGGGCTGACGTTAAAAATACAGCCTCTATGTGATAACGACAAAATCACTGCCCTAATTTTCAAAGCCGGTCAAATGGGCTTCGAAATATCACCACAGGCAGGGCGGTTTCTACTGACACATTATGACCGGGACTTGTCTTCTTTATGGGCGCTACTGAAAAAACTGGATCGGGTATCGATGGCGGCCAAACGCAAATTAACCATTCCATTCTTAAAGCAAATTCTGAATAAAGAAACCTGTGACGAGTAAAATACTTATCAAACGAAACTTAGGGAGTTGAAGCTAGCAGAGCTTCATAAAAAATGTAATCCGCTGTATAGGGAACCCGCTTCTCACCACCCAGATGATTAGAGTCACATACCGATTTAGGCGGCAAACCGCCGTGCGTATTAATCCGGTTAATAAAACTCACTTCCGAAAACAAACCTTTGCCTTTATGTGCGATTACCTTGACAAGCAACCAGGAAATTGATGATTCCGGATCAACATCAATTTTACTGACTACCCGCCCGACGACACGGCTACCCTCTTTGTATTCCCAAATGGGTCCAGAATAATGATTCCCAACAATCTGACCTTGTTCATCATATAATCTGGCGTCAGGAGCTTGTAATTGCCATGAATAGATACCGTCATTCAGTGAGCATTGATAAATCTGGTCACCTTTCGCATGAACCGACAACATAGGGCTATTACCAGCGGGTACTTTAATCGCATCAGGTATTGAGACTTCAGCACCAACCATTGTTGGTAACAACACCCATAAATACAATAGTTTTTTATACATTACGACACCTCATTTTTTATAGCGTGTTTCAGCCATAAAAAAACCTTCTGCATCCAGGGACACAGAAGGTTTATCCAGTTGAATCAGGCTGAGTAATTAGCCTCTGCAAAATCCCAGTTCACTAATGCCCAGAATGCTTCCAGATAGGCTGGACGTGCATTACGGTAATCAATGTAATAAGCATGTTCCCAAACATCACAGGTCAATAAAGGTGTTTGGCCTGTAGTTAATGGACAACCGGCATTACTTGTACTTACCAAAGCCAAACTGCCATCAGCATTTTTTACTAACCAGGCCCAGCCTGAGCCAAAGGTTGTAACTGCGCATTTAGTAAATTCTTCCTTGAACTTTGCAAAGGAGCCAAACGTAGTGTTGATTGCATTCGCTAATGTGCCAGTCGGTTCGCCACCACCATTTGGTTTCAAGCTATTCCAATAAAAGGTGTGGTTCCAGACTTGAGCCGCATTATTAAAGATGGGGCCCGAAGATTTTAAGATAATTTCTTCCAGAGACAAGCTTTCGAACTCAGTGCCTGGAATAAGATTATTCAGATTTGTAACATAAGTTTGATGATGCTTGCCATAATGATACTCTAAAGTTTCTTCAGATATATGGGGCACCAATCTATTTTTTGGATAAGGTAAAACAGGAAGTTCGAAAGCCATTTGAGTCTCCTAAGTAAAGGTAAGAAAGTTGATGAAACAACTACCGGCAATCACAAATAAATACCCAGTAATTCAATAAACTATTACTTTAGCATTGCCAGCCAATTAAATAAAGCGGGACTTTGTATCGTTCGATTAAGCCATAAAATAGCCACCGTTTAAAATATCAACATTTAACTATTACTCGGCATGCCTTTCAGCAACCATGAAATAAAATTTTCACGATTACGCGAGCATATAATAACCTTGCCTTTACCCGAAAACTTGAGCACCATGCCTTCACCACTGGTGACACTGTTTACCAGTTGTCCTAAAAAGCCACTGGATTGTTGCGTAGTCACGGAAATCTCATGGTGCAAACTGCTGTCCCATGCAACCACATGGGCATTGTCAATAATCATGTCCTTGCCGGGTTCAACATCCAGCACAAAACTGGAACCAAAGCCTGATACCGCCAGCTTGCCAGAACCAGTCGCTTCACAGATAAAAAAGCCGCCGGTTTGACCAAACACGGCCGAGCCTAAACTTTGTGTGCGCACATTCAGATCGACACCGCTTTCGGCAGCGACAAACGCGCCATCAGTGATCCTGTAGCTGGTTGAACCAACTTCTAAAACTTGTATTGCACCCGGTAATGTCGGAGATAACAAACAATCACCATCACCTTGCGTCGCTTCAATATGTTGTTGAAAAAATGATTCGCCATTGGCGAACCGGCGCATCAAGGCGCTACCCAAACCGCCCGTCATTTTTCCTTTTAGCTCTAAAGCACTTTCCATCATCACCATGGCATTAGATTCGCAATAAATCTTTTCACCACGCAAGAGGCTGACGTGCAAAAAGGGATCAATGTCTCCCGTTACAGTAAATTGTGCCATTTCTCTCTCTCACCCATAAAAATTAACCATCCAACGTTTAGGTCGTTGATTTACCATTGATTTGAAACCATGTTATTTAATATTCCAATATTTACTTTCTGTGTCACGTAATGACTGTATTAGCCATGAACCATCTCTTACGTTAATCGTAATTGCCCCACTATCAGCGCTATTAAACCATTTTGCTTTTATTCGTTGATAGCGCTGCAAAACATCACGATGAGGATGGTCGAATTGATTGCGATAACCTGCTGGAATCAACACGTATTCAGGTTGAATAGCTTGCAGAAACCTGGATGTGGATGAAGTATTACTGCCATGATGGGGAGCGATTAATATGTTGGCTTTCAAGTTATTGCCATAGGTCTCAATCAACCAGGATTCTGCCTGAGCCTCTATGTCGCCTGTCAACAACACTGCACCCTGCTCAGATTGAATTTTTAGAACACAGGAATTATCGTTTTCTGAGACAAATGCATGTAGCGGTGACAATACAGTGAACCTGACTTTGTCCCATGTCCAGAATATTCCGGTTGCGCACATAACTGGCGAATACTCGCTTAACTGCTGAGGAACACTGGTTAGCACTTGCTCTGTCGTTATGCCATGCATTAAGGAAGCCGCTCCGCCGATATGATCATTATCGCCGTGACTAATGATTAATTTGTCAATTTTGTCGACGCCTTGCCGCCGTAAGAATGGCAATAGTGCACTTTGTCCCATATCGCTTTCGGCTGAAAATTTGGCACCGGTATCATAAACCAGCCAATGATTAGCAGTTTGCACGACCGCCGACAAACCGTGTCCAACATCCAATAGAGTCATCTTGATAGCGCCTGCTTCAGGCTTTTTAGGTGGCGTAAAAACCAATGGCAAGAACATCACCAAGCTTAACCAGCGCGCTGGAACACCTCTAGGTGCAAGCAACAGTAAAATACCAGGTATCACGAACACTAATGCCCAAACTGAGGGTTCTGCATGATTTATTGTGGCTAATGACAGTTCAGATAAGCGCACCAATAGCCACCATAAGCCTTGCAGCGCAGTATCAGCGACAATGAAAAGTTTGCCCGCCAATAGCGACGAACCATACATCACTAAGACCGCCAGCAAAGACAAGGGCACTATCAGCAGACTGATAACCGGCACAGCAATAAAATTAGCCAATGGCGAGATTAGAGAAACCTGTTGAAAAAATAACAGTAATAATGGGGCTAAACCCACCGAGGTCGCCCAATTGATTTTTATGGCCTCAACAAAATAACCGGATTTGCCTAATCGTCCGGCAACAGCATAAACAATCACACTCACGGCAAGAAATGACAACCAGAAACCCGCTGATAAAACCGCCAGGGGATCAAACACCAATACCGCAAACAGGGCAACTGCCAGAATATTAGAGGGGCGAGTATTACGCTGAAGGATAATGGCAAGCATCAAAATAGTGAGCATTATTACCGAGCGTTGTGTCGGCACTGAAAAGCCCGCTAATCCTGCGTAAAAAATCGCCGCAAACATTGCCGCAACGGCAGCGACTCTTTGTGGCGACCACGCCGCCAGTAGCCCCGTCCAAACCCATAGCTTAAGCACCACAAAATAAACCAGGCCGGCAACCAGACCCACGTGTGAACCGGAAATGACAACCAGATGCGTAGTGCCGGTTTTACGAAAAATGTCCCACTGATTTTGCGTGATACTATTGCCGTCGCCAATAGTCAGCGCCTTAATCAGAGCAAGATTGGGTCTGTTACTCAATGTTTGGGACAAGCGATCGGAAATGCTTTGCCGCCAAACGGCAATACTGGTCCACGCTGAATCGAGTCCCAGTAAAACTGGTTTTGGACTTGGACGCACATAGCCAGTCGCGCCAACGCTTTCGGTGAATAACCAGCGTTCATAATCAAATCCGCCAGGATTCAAACTGCCATGTGGCCGCTTTAACTTGACTGCAAAAGACCAGTGTTGTCCCGCCTTAATGGGTTGATCAGGATAATACCAGCTTAATCTTAATTTGGAGGGCAGCTTTTGAGCCGACTCGGTGACAATAAAATCAAAGCGCGTTCGTCTTTCATCCTGCTCGGGCAAATTAACAATAATACCTTTGACGGGAATATCAATGCCTTCCAAAGATTCAGGCAATCTGTCGGCTAATTTGTCCATTGCAAACATGATTGCCCACAGCATGCCCATTACAAAAAACAGCCACCGCCAATAACGCAACCATGCCATAATGCCCGCCACCAGGGTGATGACTATTAAACATTGACTACCCGGTAATACTGAAAATTGCTGAACTAATAAGAGTCCGGCTAGAAATGACAGCGCAGATACAATCATTTAGCTCCCTGGTTTTTTGAGGTTGAAAAAAACCTGATAAACTTAGCAAATAAATAACTTTTATTTTAAAAAGACGATGGCCAAAGAATTTATACAAAAACTGTTACACAAGTTTATACCTGACCATGACGTGATTAAGAAGCACAAAAATCTTCAATTTCTTGGCGATAAATTGCATGACCCTAATCTCTGGCATTTGAATCGACGCTCTGCGTCCATGGCTTTTGCAGTAGGGCTTTTTTGTGCCTGGATTCCGACCCCCGGACAAATGGCAATTGCGGCAATAGGTGCCTTTTATTTCAGGGCAAATTTACCTATTTCCGTAGGGCTGGTCTGGATAACCAATCCTGTCACCATGCCGCCGCTATTTTATTTTGCTTACCTGGTAGGGCTTACAGTTCTGAATCTTCCGGCGGCCTCCTTTTCGCTGGATGCAATATTATCCGGGGATATTTTATTTCCGTTTCTGACAGGTTGCTTAATTATAGGTTTAGTCTGCTCAACGGCAGGTTATTTTGGGATTAACTATTTTTGGCGTTACCATGCTGCTAAAAAGTGGGACAAAAGACAACAAACACGCAAAAATCCGTCCTCTAAAAAGAATCCTTTCAAAGCAATTTATTAACCCGTTATCAAACCATCTTCCATGTGCAAAACCTTGCCCATACGCGCTGCCAGATCATGATCATGAGTCACAACCAGAAAGCTGACATTCAGTTCCTGGTTTAATTCCAGCATTAACTGATAAACCTGATCGGCGGTTTTACTATCGAGATTTCCGGTAGGCTCATCAGCCAATATCAAACACGGCTTGTTAATTAACGCCCTCGCCACCGCGGCACGCTGCCTTTCACCGCCGGATAATTCGCCCGGTTTATGTTCAAGACGATGGCCCAGTCCTACCCGGTGCAATAATTCACCGGCACGAACACGCGCCTGGCTTACTGACTCCCCGCCAATCAGCAAGGGCATTGCCACGTTTTCAAGAACGGTAAATTCACCTAATAAATGATGCGACTGATAAATAAACCCTAAGGATTTATTTCTCAACTTAGCCAGTTTTCCGGCACTGACCTGATTTATATTAACCCCATCAAGCACTACCTCACCGCCACTGGCTTTTTCCAAACCGCCCAAGAGATGCAGTAAAGTACTTTTGCCGGAGCCCGATGCGCCCATAATCGCAACGCGTTCACCAACACCAATGGTTAAATTAACGCCTTTCAAGACTTCGACATGCAACCCGCCCTGATCATAACGTTTGGTCAATTGTCGACACTGCAAAATACTTGTTTTATTCATATCTTAGGACTTCCGCCGGATTTACTCTGGATGCCTGCCAGGCAGGATAAATCGTCGCCAATAAGGACAGAAAAAAGGCCATGCCTGCTATCACATAAACATCCGACCAAACCAGCTTGGAAGGCAACTCACTGATGTAATAGACATCAGCTGCCATAAACTGAACCTGAAATAACTTTTCAATTGCCGGCACAATGGTTTCAACATTCAATGCCAGCAATATTCCACCCAGGGTTCCAAGCACTGTGCCGACTACGCCGATTATGGCCCCTAACACCATAAAAATGCCCATGACTGAACCTGAAGTCAGTCCCTGGGTTTTTAGAATAGCTATATCAGCACGTTTATCCGTCACCACCATTACCAGCGTGGAAACAATATTAAAAGCCGCTACCGCAACTATCAAAAGCAGAATAATAAACATCACCCGCTTTTCTGTCTGAATTGCCCGAAAGAAATTGCTATGCGCCAAGGTCCAGTCGCTGACCTGGTAATCGTCATAAAGAGCGTTTGCAAGTGCGCGCGTAATTTGCGGCGCATTAAACAAGTCATCCAGTTTTATGCGCAAGCCTGATACCGCATTGTCCATGCGAAATAACTTGGCGGCATCGTCAATATTAATAAGGGCCATATTGCGATCATATTCATACATGCCTACCTGAAAAACACCCACTACCGTAAATCGCCGCATTCTGGGCACAATACCCGCTGGCGTGGAATTAATTTGCGGACTGATGACAGTGATTTTATCGCCCATCATCACACCCAAATAATTGGCCAGTTCAGCACCTAAAACAATGCCATATTGACCTGCAACCAGATCAGACAGTTTGCCTTCTTTCATTTTATCGGCAACTTCCGAAACTCTGGATTCATAGTCCGGCAAAATCCCGTTGAGCATCGTCCCGCTGACGCGCCGGTCGGCATTAATCATGACCTGTCCACTGATAAAGGGAGCCGCACCTTCCACATGCGGAGAATCTTTTAATTTCTGATCAAGCTCACGCCAGTTTTCCAGTTGACCATATTTACCCGTAACCGTGGCATGAGAGGTCATGCCGAGAATCCGCTCGCGTAATTCGGCTTCAAAACCATTCATCACAGACAAAACCGTGATCAGCGCAGTAACGCCCAAGGCAATTCCGAGCACAGAGGTTAAGGTAATAAAAGAGATAAACTGGGTACGACGTTTGGCTCGCGTGTAGCGCAAGCCGATATAAAAAACAAGAGGTTTAAACATGAAATCTATTGGTTAGAGAAAAAATCAGAATTTCCTGCATTGAGAGCAAAATCCATATAAATAAAGGCCATGATCGGTTAATTCATAACCCAGTTTTTGAGCAATTTCCTTTTGCCGGGCTTCGATCACTTCATCCGTAAACTCATCGACTCTACCACACTTCATGCAGAGTATATGGTCGTGGTGATCACCCTTGGCCAATTCAAAGACCGAATTACCGCCCTCAAAATGATGCCTGGTCACAAGTCCAGCGGCTTCAAACTGGGTTAAAACACGATAGACTGTGGCTAAACCGATTTCTTCGTCTTCACTTAGCAGGATTTTATAAACCTTTTCAGCCGTTAAATGATGCTCATCAACCTGTTTTTCTAAAATTTCCAGAATCTTGACTCGAGGTAAAGTAACCTTCAAGCCTGCATTCCTTAAATCATGTGTTTCCAACATTAATCTCCGGTTAATCCGCTGTGCAGGCAGTTAAATACAAAATTGCGTTCATTGTAGCCTTTTTAGATATGAAGAGCATGTCAGTTTTATAGGATAATTATTTAACATCCTGTATGATTTCGTATTTTAACACTTCCGCCGCCTCAAATGAGAAAGTCGCTATTTTCTTTAAGTTTATTGACAAGCCTGACACTCGTCTCCTGCTCCACCATTCTTAACTATATACCCGGTGTCTATACTCTGGAAATTCAACAAGGCAATATCATTGATCAAGCCATGGTTGATCAGCTCCGGCCCGGCATGAACAAGCGCCAGGTGCTTTATATCATGGGCTCACCCATGCTGAATGATGTTTTCCAAAAGAATCGCTGGGTTTACCTTTACTCAAATCAACCTAGCGGTGAAGATCGAGTGCAAAAACAAATTTCAGTATTCTTTGAAAATGATCAAATATCCGGTATCCAGGGCGATTTCAGACCAAGCACCAATCCTGTGATCAAAACATCGGGTGAAACCACTATTGACGTACCCAAGCGTGATCTTGAAAAAACCCTATGGGAAAAAATCACTGGTCTTATAGGTTACGATGAGCTTGATGAACCACCTAAAACAGATACCACAAAAACAACGGAAAATAACTTACCGCTTTAAATCGTGTCAAATTAAGGCTCATGCTCGCCATAAAGATAATAATTCCGGCTTATAGGCAGTTCAGAATGTTAGCTGGATAATTTTGTCCTCTGCTAAGACAACCACGGGCTTTTATAAAATTTGCGGCAGCCCCCCCCCTAACGGAAGTTTGCCCTGGGAAACATTACTGTGTTCGGTGCAGCAAACGGCTATATAGAATCAAGACAGCTCGGCAACGGCCAATTAACAATGAATATTTTCAAACGTGCACGTATTCGCTACATCCTGCACCGTTATGCAATCCCCCTCAATCAGTGGCTGGAGGTTACCGGAAAGTTGCCTGTTTTGCAGAGACTTACCGCAGTTGAGAAAGCGCACCTGCGCGAACTGACAACGCTGTTTCTGCGCGAAAAAAAATTCGTCGGAGCACAAGAATTTCAGCTTACCGATGCAATGTGCTTAATCATCGCTGCTCAAGCCTGCCTTCCGGCGCTCGGACTGGGGCTTGGTTGTTTGGCTGGATGGACTGATATTGTCGTTTATCCCGGCCCATTTCGGGTCAGCAGAGAGGAAAGAGATGCTGCTGGCGTTGTTCATCAGGATGAGCGGGCGTTAAGCGGCGAATCCTGGTCGCGCGGGCCCGTTATAGTCTCATGGAATGATGTCAAACACGATATGCTGGAAATGCAGTTAGGTCGTAATGTAGTTATCCATGAAATAGCCCATAAACTGGATATGCAGAATGGAACAGCCGACGGTTTTCCGCCATTGCATTACAGCATGCCTATAACTGATTGGACTGCTTCCCTTAGTGAGGCCTATGAAAGCCTTGTTCGACGAGTCGAACATCACCATCGCGCGCGTATTAACCCTTACGCGGCAACAAGTCCTGGCGAATTTTTTGCGGTCATCAGCGAATATTTTTTCTGCGATCCTGAAACCTTGAATACTCATTTTGCAGACGTTTATCGGCAACTCCAGCTCTATTACCGGCAAAACCCATTACTGAGCAGTTATTCGGAATCAGTTAAAACTCCTGCCAAATAACAGCATTGAGTTTTTGAAAACAAGAATAAAGGCTAAGCTGAATTTAAGAACCGCTGTTTAACACTTTGCCGCACGCTGTCGCCTCGCTTCTTTTGGATCATGAATCAAAGGGCGTTAAATCTCTATCCTGTCACCTTGTTTTAACTAG
>CAYVFT010000098.1:0-14521 GCA_964450225.1 uncultured Crenothrix sp.
AGCATGTATCAATCCATTACCTAGTGTTAACAGCAGTAACAGCCCGATAAAAACCAGGCTTTTGAAATGCCTGGCTTGCATAATCGGTTTGCTTATTTGATAAGCAAGAACGGGCAAGAAAGCAAAATCAATAACCGCAATCAAAACATCAGGTAATAAACCGGCATAAAAAGGCAAAATTCGACCATAAAGCCATAATAAAGCCAGCCCCGCTAATTTATCACCGGTCAGGGTAGGTTTACCTGTCCAGTTTTTAACAGCTGTTAATAAAAACCCGGCGATAACGGCAACAGAATAACCCAGTAGCATTTCATGAGCATGCCAATAATTATTGGTAAAATAATTATCTACGGTTAATGAGCCTTTAAAAATCGCATTCCAAAGTACGATTAAAATTAGCGCCGATAATCCGGCCAAGGCAAAGAAAACTCTAAAGCCCAGGCCAAAAAGAGGGGTGTCAAAAATTTTTTGTGTGTTCATAGATTTGTATTTTCCAGCCAATCCAGCTCAGCATTCGAGAAACCTGCAATTATACGCATTTCTCTGTTAAAAGGGCCTTTTGGCTTGCCGCCCTGATAATATTGCTTGATTAATATACGATATTTAGCTTCGGGTTCAAATCCTTGCTGATTACAGACAAATTTAAACCAGTAAGAACCGCGCTCTACATGTCCTACTTCATCAGTTAAGATGCGGTTTAATAACGCTACACTGGGTTCATCACCCAACTGCCTGAATTTGGCGATGATGGACGGTGTTACATCCAGTCCACGCGCTTCCATACAGCGCGGCACCATAGCCAATCTTGCCAGTAAATCATCAGCGGTATCCCTGGCATGGTCCCATAAGCCGCTATGGGCAGGTAAATCGCCATAATGCACATTCAAAGCCAGTAAATGTGCGCGGATTAATTCAAAGTGTTGAGCTTCTTCATCTGCAATCCGAAGCCAATCCTGATAAAATTGATCGGGCATACCGCGAAAACGATAGAGCATATCCCAAGCCAGATAAATTGCCATGAATTCAACGTGAGCAATGGCATGAAAAAAGGCGGCAACACCTTCAGCAGTACCAAGTTTTCGTTTGGGCATATCTCGCGGTGCCAGTAAAATCGGCTTATCAGGAAACTTCACTTGAGCAATCGGCAACACCGGTTGATCCGATACAAGGCTTAATTTACAGTTTTCTAATGTATCCCAGGCTTGATGGGTGAGTGTCAGTTTTTCGTCGATAGTGGCGCTATGCAAACACGCTTCGGCAAATTCAAACAGGTTTTTCATTACATATAGTCTGCGGTTACATGATTAAATTTTTAGATTTTACGTTATTGATATTTTATTGCTTTTTTATTTACTGGCTCTCTGATCAACCATCCCTGCCGGCGCCTATGTGGTTTGAGCATCAGGATAAACTTTATCACGCCAGCGCCTATTTCATCATGGGGCTGCTGGCATGGCAGAGTATTAACCATTTCGTCAGTTCGCCTGGTGTACTGGCTATGCTCAGCATTGCCTTTTGCAGCCTATACGGGTTCTCTGATGAATGGCATCAGTCATTTGTTGTGGGGCGTGAATCAGAAATTGCTGATTGGTTTGCCGATACCAGCGGTTCTGTATTGGCAATATTATCGCTGAATAAACTCCGAAAAAGTTTAGTGATATAAAACTAAATGTTCTTTTTGCAAGGTGCTTTTGTCTTGTTTCTATTTCATCAGTTCGACTAAAATGCATAATTTATTTTTACCTTGATAAAACCCCATGTCCAAAGATATCCGCATTGAAAGATGGAGCGGTACAGCGCTTCAGCAATACATTCCAGAACTTGCGCGCCTAAGAATTGAAGTGTTTCGTGATTTTCCCTATTTGTACGACGGGGATTATGAATATGAAAAAAAATACCTGCAAACTTATATCGACACGCCTGAAAGCGTCATTGTTTTGGCCCTGGATGGCAATAAAGTGGTTGGCGCCTCCACAGCTATTCCTATGAAATATGAAACGGAGCAACTTAAAAAGCCCTTTCTTGACCATGGCTATAACCTGGATGATGTTTTTTATTGTAGTGAATCTGTTTTAAACAAGAATTATCGGGGCTTGGGTTTGGGCGTGCGGTTTTTTGAGCAAAGAGAAGCGCACGCCGAAGATTTGGGGGGGTTCAAATATATCACTTTCTGTTGTGTAGAGCGTCCTTTGGATCACCCGCGTCGTCCAGCAAATTATGTTCCGCTGGATCAGTTCTGGAACAAGCGCGGCTACTTCAAACACCCGGAACTTCATACAACGTATACCTGGAAAGATCTGGATGATACGGAAGAGACACCTAAACCCATGACTTTCTGGCTTAAACATGACCGTTAAAATTGCCACTGCCCAGTACGACATCAGTTTTCTGGAGAACTGGCAGGCTTATCAAGGTAAAGTTGAAAGCTGGGTTGTTGAAGCTACCGCACAAGATGCCAAAATTTTGCTGTTTCCTGAATATTTCAGTATGGAACTGGCATCACTGTTCGGCCCAGAGATTTATTCATCTTTAAGCAAACAACTGGCGGCCATGCAGTCATTGCATGATGATTTTATTGGGCTGTTCAAAAATCTGGCCCAAAAATACCAGTGTATTATTCAAGCGGGGACATTTCCAGTACTAATCGATACTGGAATCTATCGAAATCGGGCGTATTTGTTTATGCCTGAGGGTCACTTTGATTATCAGGATAAACTCATGATGACCCGGTTTGAAAACGAGCAATGGTTGATTCAAAGCGGCAAGGAATTAAAGAGTTTTGATACTGAATACGGGAAAATTGCTATTAGCATTTGTTATGACAGTGAATTCCCACTGCTGGTAAGAAAGCAGGTAGAAGCTGGCTGTGTGTTGATTTTAGTGCCCAGTTGCACGGATACCGTCGCTGGTTACCATCGTGTTAAAATAGGCTGTCAGGCAAGAGCCTTGGAAAATCAGTGTTATGTTGTTCAAGCATCGCTAGTTGGTGATGCTGCGTGGTCGGAGGCTGTTGATGTCAATGTCGGGGCTGCGGCTATATACACACCAGTAGATAGAGGTTTTCCTGATAATGGTATTTTGTCGATTGGTACATTCAACGCAGTACAATGGGTAATTGCCGAGATTTCGCTACTCGAATGTAATACAGTCCGGGAACAGGGGCAAGTCTTTAATTACAGAGACTGGCCATTGCAAAAGACCTTTGTTAATTAAAAACGGACTCAAAAGAAAAACCGTTAGCGTGTAAAATTTCTTTTAATTTTTTTAATCCATCCATTTGAATTTGTCTGACGCGTTCTCGGGTTACCTCCAGCTCTTGAGCGACCTGCTCAAGAGTAGCTTCTTCATAACCGCAAATACCATAGCGACGGCAAATAACTTCACGTTGTTTTTCTGGTAGCTCAAATACACAACTGGTGATATTTTTTTTCATACAGTCTTCTTGTATTTGCTCATCCTGTCCTAAACGGTCGGCATCCGATATAGAATCAATCAAAGGATTATCTATATTTAGGGCTCCCGGCACGTCGACAGATGTCACCCGCTCATTGAGTTTGAGCATTTTTTCAACTTTGTCTAGCGGTTTATCCATATAATCAGCAATATCCTGAGCACTGGGTTCATGATCGAGTGTTTGTGTCAGATGGCGCTGAGCCTTAAGGTAGGTATTCATTTCTTTGACAATATGAATCGGTAAACGAATAGTTCGTGTTTGATCCATTATTGCCCGTTCAATTGTCTGTCTTATCCACCATGTTGCATAGGTTGAAAATCTGAAGCCTCTTTCAGGGTCAAATTTTTCAACTGCACGAATTAAACCCAGATTTCCTTCCTCAATCAAGTCCAGTAAGGGTAACCCCTTGTTCAGGTAACGGTAGGAAATTTTCACTACCAGACGCAAGTTGCTTTCAATCATGATCTTGCGTGCTTGCGGGTCGCCTTGCAAGGCGCGCGCGCCATAGATTTTTTCCTGATCAGCAGTCAGCAATTTTGATCGACCGAGCTCATTCAAATAAGCACGGGTTGCATCAAAGTCACTAGTATTTATAGTTTTAGCAGATTGTGCCCCCAGCTTTTCAGTTACTTCAGAGGCTACATCAATTTCTTCGTCAAAACTTAAATCCTCTTCACTGAGGATAACAATTTCATCGTGCGATGGCTCAAATAATGCTTCATTCATATTAACTCCCTGGTTGACTTGCCTAAGACAGACAATCCAATTATTTTTTCGGCAAAAGTTTAAGTGGATTCAATGGCTTCCCATTTTTTCTTATTTCAAAATGCAATGATGTTCGTTTGATACCTACGTTACCAACTTCAGCAACAGCCTGTCCTTTTTGTACGTGTTGCCCTTCATTGACCAGCAGGCGGCTATTATTTGCATAAGCGCTTAAATATTCACTATTATGCTTGATAATGAGTAATTTACCAAAGCCAATCAGACCTTGTCCACCATAGACAACCTTCCCGGCTTCTGTCGCTTTTATAGACTGCCCTTGCTTTCCAGCTATATCGATGCCTTTATTGCGGGGGGGAGAAAACCGTTTTAAAACTCTTCCCTTAATCGGCCAGCCAAAGCTCAACTCTAACATCTTTTTATTATCAATTGAAACAATTGATTGCCGTTGTTTCTTTGGTTTTTTGGAAACGTTAAGCTTGGTTTGCTGCTTTTTTTTCGTGTTTATATTTTCTGTTTTCGCTTTGGCAGGTACGGAAATGATGGTTTTTTTTTGTTGCGTGGTGGTGTTTTTTGACGCTGATTTTTGTTTGTTTTTGGTAAATTCCTTGCTGTTTGTTTTTACAGATGCATAACTTTGCTGTGCATTACAGTCATTAAATAAGGCCAAAATTATCAGGATTACAAGAAAATTCAGTTTTGAATGATAAAAATACATGGAAGATTATTTTTTCAATAAAATCTTTTTAGCTAAATTTATTTTCGCCGCCAAGTAATCGGATCCACCACGGTCAGGATGTATTTTTTGCATTAATTTACGGTGAGCGGCAATGATATCCTGTTCTGATGCTCCCGGTTTCAAGCCCAATACCTCATAAGCCTCAGCAACCGACATTTTTCCATTAGCGCTTGAATCACTTTTCCGTTGTGACGAGTTTTGCTTTGAGCCGGAAAATTCCTGCCACAGTCGTTGTATTTGAGGCGCATAGTGGAGTATTGCCGGCATTAACCTGAGCATAAAGGCAATAACTACACCTACCAGCGCAAAAAGCCAGTTTAACCTTCCGGTAGCCGTTAAATAAAGTAGCGTCGCACCGATGATACTTAACAAAAAAACTCGGGCGTATTTCGCCAATAAGGAGGGAGATGCCTTTAGAAAAGCGCGTAACCCAAAAAATGCAATGACGATCAACAATAAAATCAGATAAATTCGAATCAATGTTTTCTCCAGGATTGATGATCCCCGGTCAATAATACCTTAGAATAAGCCATCCCACGATAACAGTCTGATGTTTTGATTACTATGCAACACGCTCATGTCCCATTGTTAGGGTTCGCCGCTTTTAGTGGAACTGGCAAAACCACGTTACTGACGCAAATAATTCCTCTATTAAAAACACATGGCTTGCGTATCGGTTTAATCAAACACAGTCATCATGATTTTCAAATAGACCAGCCCGGGAAAGACAGTTTCCGCTTGCGAGCAGCAGGTGCATCACCGGTTATGCTGGTATCGACCCATCGCCGTGCAATTATTACGGAAATCACTCCTGTCCAAGAGCCTCGACTGGATGATCAGTTAAAATTATTCGATCAATCTGAACTGGATTTGATTCTGGTTGAAGGCTTTAAGGCGGAGCAATTTCCTAAAATTGAACTGCATCGACCATCGCTTGACAAACCTTTACTTTACCCGAACGATCCGAACATTATTGCGATTGCTTCTGATTGTGCGATGGAAACACCCGACTATCTCATTCAATTGGACATTAATCAGCCTGAAATGGTAGCCGACTTTATTTTAAAACAATTCATGGGCGTTTATGATTGATATATGTAGTCAGGAATCGAATCCTTTGTTAACTATAGATGCGGCATTGGCAAGAATTGAAGCCGCCATGCAACCCGTCGCAGATACTGAAAAAGTCGCTTTAAAAAACGCCTTGGGACGGGTTTTATCAGAATCAATTCACTCACCCATAAATATTCCCCATGATAGAAATGCGGCCATGGATGGCTATGCATTTTCCAGCCAGGGCATAAATCCTGAGCAGCCCTTTACACTTGGCTTGGCAGGGACTTCATGGGCGGGGCGGCCTTTTAAAGGAGACCTGCAGCCAGGGCAATGTGTCAGGATCTTTACCGGGGCAGTATTACCCATGCAGGCTGATTCGGTAGTTATGCAGGAACAAGTGCAAGCTAGTGGACAAAGCGTTTTTTTTCCGGCACATACTCCTTTAAGAAAACATATCAGAGAAATCGGGGAAGATATAAAGCAAGGCAGTTTATTGTACGCCCATTCAAAAAAATTAAATGCAATCGATCTCGGATTGTTAGCTTCTGCGGGTATTTACGAGCTTGCCGTTAAGCGGCCAGTAAAAATCGCATTATTTTCTACCGGAGATGAGCTGATGGCAATAGACCAGCCATTGGAGTCAGGAAAAATATACGATAGCAATCGCTACATTCTAATGGGATTATTAATCGATGCTGGCTACAGCGTTACTGACATGGGTGTGGTTGCTGATGATAAACAGTTGCTGCAAGACAATTTTATCGAGGCTGCCAAAAACCACGACGTAATCATTACGACTGGCGGTGCATCGGTAGGCGAGGCCGATTATGTCAAAGAGATTCTGGAGAGTTGTGGTGAGGTCAATTTCTGGAAAATCGCCATCAAACCCGGAAAACCTTTGGCATTCGGCAAAATAGGGTCATGTTATTTTTTTGGGCTACCGGGTAATCCGGTGGCCGTTATTGTAACTTTTCAGTACATAGTAGCGCCTGCGCTTAAGCAATTGTCAGGTGCGCCGGCTTCAAAACCTGTGCAATTAACAGCGACTTGTATGATGGCGTTAAAAAAATCTCCCGGACGGCAGGAATATCAGCGAGGTATCCTCAGCCAAGACCCTAACGGCGAATTATTCGTCACATCATCAGGGAAGCAAGGTTCCAATATACTCAGTTCTATGAGCCGTGCTAACTGCTATATTGTTTTACCGCCTGGATGCAAAGGCATACAAGTTGGTGACAAGGTAAGAGTTGAAGGAATTCCTGGCGGTGAAATCTTCTAGCCATGCTGTGAGGCTCTTAACGTGCAAGCATTAATAGTCTGTTTATCTTTAAGGAATAATCGCTTTTGTTCTTGAAACCAAACGGTTTTTACATAGCATTGCTGCAACAGAAAGTAGCAGAGACAGCGCCAATGCATTTCTCTCAGGCGTTAATGTTGGACTCAATATATTAAGTGTTGCTATGATCCTTTCCTCGATCAGATTGGGTTTAATGCGGGAATTAAATTTCCTGTGTTCTTCCTTTTTTATTCATCCTTTCTTGATTTAATATTCAAAGAATTGCTTTAGCTCATTGGCGAAAGTACTAATTTAACTGTGGAGATAATTATGCACAATGTCACGTTGATAAAAGGTGATGGTATTGGCCCTTCGATAATGGATGAGGCCGTAAAGGTTATTGACGCGTCAGGTGTTAAAATTCACTGGGAAGAAGCGTATGCCGGTTTGGCCGCGTTTGAAAAATTTGGCACACCGTTGCCTGATGAAACCATGGTGTCGTTTGATAAAACCCGTTTAGCCTTTAAAGGGCCATTGACGACTGTTGTTGGCACTGGATTTAGAAGTATTAATGTGGCGTTGCGGCAGCAATACGAACTCTATGCCAATGTACGTCCCGCTAAAAGTTGGGCGGGTATAAAAACGCGTTATGAAGATGTAGATATTGTTATCGTCAGGGAAAATACCGAAGGTCTATACGCAGGCTTAGAACATTATCTCACTCCTAAAAAAGATATTGCCGAGAGCTTGGCGGTGGTCACCCGAAGCGCTTCACAACGAGTTATCGATTATGCCTTTAAATACGCTCAGGATAATGATCGTAAAAAAGTAACCGTTTGTCATAAAGCCAATATTTTAAAATATACCCAAGGCCTGTTTCTGGATGTTGCCAGAGAAACCGCTGCGCGTTATCCCGACATTCAGTTTGACGAAAAAATTGTTGATGCCGCTTGTATGCACATGGTAATGAATCCGCAGCAGTTTGATGTGGTTGTCTGCACCAACATGTTTGGTGATATTTTGTCCGATTTGACGGCAGGTCTTGTCGGTGGACTGGGGCTGATTCCGGGCGCAAATATTGGCGATAATGCGGCCCTGTTTGAAGCAGTACATGGCAGTGCGCCGGATATTGCCGGAAAAAATCTGGCCAATCCGATTGCAGTGATCATGGCGGGTGTCATGATGTTGAACCATATCGGTGAAATTCAGGCTGCGGAGCGCGTTAAAACTGCCGTTGAGAAAGTGGTGAATGAGGGCAAATATGTCACGCCTGATCTAAATCCGCAGTCAAAAGCAGGCACGATTGAAATGGGTAATGCGATTGTTGAAGCAATGAAGTAATATTGCACAAGCTTTCAAATCTCCATTAAATGACCCCCACGCTGGCGCGTGGGGGTCATTTAAAGACGCCTGGGTCTGGGGATTTACGCAAGAGTTCAGCAAACCCTTCTGCTGGCAGTGCCTGACTATTGAGATAACCCTGATAACTATCACAGCCTTTCTCTTGCAGGAATGCTAGCTGTTCAGGCGTTTCCACACCTTCTGCGGAAACTTTAAAACCCAGGGTATGTGCCATGGCGATTATAGTGGCAGTAATTTCCATGTCGCCTTGCAGGTAGGGGATATCATCGATAAAGTTCTTGTCGATTTTTAATACGTCCAAGGGAAAGTATTTGAGATAGGCCAGGGATGAATAACCCGTGCCAAAGTCGTCAATAGCTAGACGAATCCCTTTGGCACGCAAATCATTCAAAATAGCCATTGCTTTGTCTTGATTCTCCATCAACCCGCTTTCGGTTATTTCCAATGCAAGCTGCTCAGCAGGAAAACCAGTCTCGCTCAGTACGGTAGCAACTAACGCGTTAATATCTCTGCGCCGGAACTGGTGAGGAGAAACGTTGACCGATAAAGTTAACGCGGGCAAATCTTCATCCAGCCATTGCCGTCCTTGACGACAGGTTTCTCGCAACACCCAGTCGTCAATATCAATAATTAGATCGGTTTCTTCTGCGATAGGAATGAACTGTCCTGGAAAAATCAATCCTTCTGTTGGATTTTGCCAACGTATCAGGGCTTCAGCACCAATAATTCGTCCACTGGCAATATCTATCTGTGGCTGGTAGAACACCCGTAGTTCCTGTTGATCAATTGCGATTCGCAGCCGTGTTTCCAGAGCAATTCTTTCACGGGCGGCGAGCGTTAGTTCTTCGGAAAAATAGGCGAAGCAACCACGCCCTTGGTCCTTGGCTTGATATAACGCTGCATCGGCGCTATTCATCAGTATTTCTGGGCTGTCCCCGTGTTGTGGATACAAACTGATACCTATGCTGACACCAATTCTTACTTCATCACTTTGGATTAGCTGGAAGGGCTTACTCAAATCAGCAACAATGGCTTCTGCGATCCGCGCAGCATTTTCCGGATGTGTAATATCTTCCAGCAGCACGATAAATTCATCGCCACCCAAACGGGCAACTACGTCCACTTCGCGCAGCTTTGCTGTGATACGCATGGCAACCTGTTGCAGTAATTCGTCGCCGGCTAAATGCCCGAGATTGTCATTGACCGCTTTAAATCGATCCAGGTCCAGCATCAGCAAGGCCAGTTGCTTGCCTTCGCGTCGTTCCACGCCAATACTGTGTTTAAGTCGTTCCAGCAGCAAACGCCGGTTGGGAAGCCGGGTAAGTGGATCATAGAAGGCGAGTTGTCTGATTTGTTCCTCTGCCGCCTTGCGCTCGGTGATGTCAGTAAACGTAGCGACATAGTGAGTTATCGTACCATCTACGCTCTTCACTGCGGTTATCGTAAGCCATTCTGGATAAACCTCACCATTTTTACGCCGATTCCAGATTTCTCCCTGCCATGCTCCAATATGGTGGATACTATCCCACATTGCCGTGTAAAAAGCTGTGTCCTGGCGACCTGAACGTAGCAAAATCTGTGGTGTTTGACCTATTGCTTCCTTGGCTGTATAGCCCGTTATATTGGTAAAGGCCTGGTTGACCTTGATAATGATGTTATTAGCATCGGTGACAAGTATGCCTTCCTGTGACTCGAATGCGGCTGCGGCTATACGAAGTTCTGCCTCGGCGACTTTGCGTTCGGTGATGTCCGCGTGGGTTCCGCTTATACGCATGGGGCGCTCGTCATGGTCTTGCTGGACAACTTTTGCCTGGTCAAGAATCCATCTTAAACTGCCATTTTTGTGTATCATCCGGTATTCGATTTTGTGCAGCAAAGAACGTCCATCGAGAATATCCTGTATTGACTGCCATGCCATTTCCCGGTCATCCGGATAAATGAAATCTGTCCAGTGATCAGTCGTGTTTTTTATTTCTTCATGGCTATATCCAAGTATCTGTGCCCAGACGGCGTTCCTTTCCACCTCGTTAGTATCTATTTTCCAGTCCCAAAATCCAAGTTCACTTCCTTCCAGAACGAATCTCAAGCGTTCTTCACTTTCCAGCAGAGCTCTATCCGCAAGCGTATGTTCGATGCCCAGTTGTGCCAGAATCGCATAGTTTTCAATCAACGCAATTTCTGCAGTCGATGGTCGTGCGGGGTGTCTATGATGAAGCCCGAATGTTCCGAGCACTTCCCCCTTGATATTTCTTATGGGTTGTGACCAGCAGGATTGCACACCGGCAAGTTTTGCCAGATCACGAAACGATTCAGTATAAGGATGTTGTTGTATATCTTCAATAATGACACGTTGATTACGATATGCTGCCGTTCCACAACCTCCAACGCCTTCACCAATCGCCAAGCCATCAATGGCCTGTTTATAAAAGTCAGGTAAACTGGGGCCTGCGCCATAGTTTAGATGTTTGCCGTCTCTATCCAGCAGTAAAATCGAGCACAACATTCCAGGGTGCAATGCTTCAATCTGTAGTGCCAGTTCATCCAAAAGTTTCGATAGATCAATGCCTTGGTTTATTTGCTGGAGAATTTGATTGTGTAATGCCAGTTCATTAGTGCGATTACGCAACTGTTTTTCTATGGCAATACGCCGGTTATTTTCTCTTTTTATGGATCGATAGGCCTTATATAAAATCATTGCAATAAAGCTGACGATTATCGAAATAACCACCGCAACACTCAGGTAATTCTTTAACTTTTCTTTATCAATAGCTGTGTTGGGAGAATAAATAAATCCTTGCAATAAGTGATCATTTTGAACCATTCCGGCTTGTACAAAGGTTTCAGCCATATAACGCCAGCGCCAGGGATTCATGTGTCCCAAGTCTATTAAATCAGAAATTATCAAAGACCGTATTGCTTCGGCTTCGAATTCAAGATGGTTTCTGGATTTCGTGACTTTGTATTTGTTCAGCAATAGATTAATTATCTCTTGAGGATGATTCATGGCGTAATACCAACCTTCAAGACTGGCCTGGCGGAAGGCTTTTACGCGCTCAGGATGTTGTTTGATTTCATCTTCCGTGGTAAACAGAATATCGCTATAGAAATCGACACCATAGTTACGCGGGTTAATGATGGTAAACTCAATGCCATTTTGTTTTAGATAATAGGGTTCATTACTAATATAAGAGTTGAATGCATCGACTTTGCCATCAATCAAATCCTTGATTTCAAAACTGCTGGGGATGATATTAATGTCTTTTATATCGAGGTTCTCATTGCTGAACATGGCAACGAAATCAGCATCTACATAGCGATCGAGCATCATCACTTTTTTTCCGATTAAATCATCGGGTGAAAGAATTTCAGCATCTTTACGTGCGAGTAATACAGAAGGTGAATGCTGAAATATAGCAGCCAGAGCAACCAGTGGGGCGCCGCGCAAACGTTCCAGGAGTAACTCGCTATTGGCAACGCCGTATTGCGCATGGCCTTGCAGCACTTCCTTTACCGGCATTTTTTCGGGTGTACCATTGTGAAGAGTTACCTCCAGTCCTGCCTTCTTGTAATAACCTTTTTCCAAGGCGGCATAGTATCCGGCAAACTGGAACTGATGATGCCAGCGTAGTTGTAGATGAAGAGATTCAGTTGCAGAAGAGACGTTCGGGAATAATAAAGCAACAAAAAAAAAGGGCTTGATTCTAGTTGTTATGGAATTGCACAAATTTTGGTTAACTCGCATTGTTGAGAATTCATCCAATAGGACGGTGGCGGGCAATTAGAATCATTACTGTCACCAAAGAAATTAAAATTGCGGGTAGCAAATATATTGACGTGATAACGTATCAAGAGCCTGTCCAAGTATAGATAACACAAAAAAATAACCATAATATATTACGCCGATAATTTTTAGAGTGGAGATCATGGACTGGCTTACAAATTTAAGCTTAGCAGGTAGTTATTAAGGAATGAAATTAAAATAACTTGAGCATTTACACTTTTGTGGAAGCGGATAAAGCTGTTTCCAAGATAACTCTCTTTGCTTAGGTTATTTAGTTATCGTTCCTGGGCGTATTACAAAGTAAGGCAAATCAATCCACAAGTATAAACACTCACGTTGATCGGGAATCAATTTTCAAAGATATTACACTAAGTTCGATAAACATTTGCTATTGAAATTTAAAGATTTAATTTTAGGTCATTAAATTATTCTATATCGAGAGCAAATAACATATCCGGTTACAGAGTACCCGAAGGTGGGTGGAATGAATCGGGCAGAATGGCTACCTGTTTTCGGGTATAATCGACAGCATTTTTAACTCGGAGTACGAAAAGGTTATGTCAAAAATCAATAAAGTTGTATTGGCTTATTCTGGAGGTTTGGATACTTCCGTTATTCTTAAATGGTTGCAGGATGTTTATGCGTGTGAAGTCGTCACTTTTACGGCCGATTTAGGGCAGGGCGAAGAAGTTGAGCCTGCCCGTGCAAAGGCCAAAGCCGCCGGTATTAAAGATATTTATATTGAAGATTTGCGGGAAGACTTTGCGCGTGATTATGTTTTTCCCATGTTCCGTGCCAACACAATTTATGAAGGTGAATATCTGCTGGGTACCTCCATTGCCCGTCCTTTAATCGCCAAGCGATTAATTGAAATCGCCAACGAAACAGGTGCAACAGCTATTTCACATGGCGCAACTGGTAAAGGTAACGATCAGGTGCGTTTTGAGTTGGGTGCTTATGCTTTACGCCCCGATATACAGGTTATCGCGCCATGGCGTGAATGGGATTTAACCTCCAGGCAAACCCTGCTGGCTTATGCCGAAAAACATGGTATTCCTGTTGAAATGAAAAAAGGCAAGACGTCGCCATATTCAATGGATGCCAATTTACTGCATATTTCTTATGAAGGTCGTATTCTGGAAGATCCCTGGACTGAGCCTGAAGAAGATATGTGGCGTTGGACGGTATCACCTGAAGCCGCGCCGGATAAGGCGACTTATATAGAATTGACTTATCAACAAGGTGATATTGTTGCGATTGATGATGTCCCTTGTACACCTGCCACAGTTCTGGAAAAATTAAATAAGATTGCGGGGGATAATGGTATCGGTAGATTGGATATTGTTGAAAATCGCTATGTGGGTATGAAATCACGCGGCTGTTATGAGACACCTGCGGGCACGGTGATGCTAAAAGCACATCGTGCGATTGAGTCATTAACCCTGGACAGGGAGGTGGCGCATTTGAAGGATGAGTTAATGCCGCGCTATGCATCTTTAATTTATAACGGTTATTGGTGGAGCCCTGAGCGCCTTATGTTGCAAACCATGATTGATGCTTCACAGGTCTCTGTGAATGGTAAAGTCCGGCTTAAACTTTATAAAGGCAATGTTATTGTAGTTGGCAGAGCTTCTGATACCGACAGTCTGTTTGATGAAAGTATTGCCACGTTTGAAGATGATGCTGGTGCCTATAATCAAAAAGATGCTGAAGGTTTTATCAAGCTAAACGCACTGAGAATGCGTATAGCCGCTGCTAAACGATTGCGTTAATACGGCCAATAAAAACACAGGACAAATGTTATTTAGCTTGTATAATTATCTGTTCAGGTAGTTACTATAAAAATAATATTTGTCCGACCGGTATGCTTGTCTGTGCCTGGTTTGAGAGGAAATAAATAATGAGTGATACGCACGAGACAAAATCAGAAGTTGTAGTTCTGCAAAGAATACCTTCGCATCAAGGATTGATGAAAGTGAATCGATGGTTAATGGCTATGGTTTTTTTCTTGATGACAGTCATTGTTATTGCCGGGTTTTTCATGTTCCCTGCTAAAGACGTTACCCGTTATAAAAAATCAGAAGTCGTTGTTAATGAAATGAATCCAGTATTGTCTGCCGAAGTGAATAC
>CAYVFT010000099.1:0-3969 GCA_964450225.1 uncultured Crenothrix sp.
GGGGTGAGGAGAATAAAATCAACTGGTTATATTCCCCCTCATCCCAGCCTTCTCCCTCAAGGGAGAAGGGGCACACACTTGTGTAGATACTCATGCACTAGCTGTGGGGCGCGTTTATTTCAACCAATCCTTCATTTTTGTAAGTTGGGCGATGCATTAAAGTTCAAACCGGTAATCGAGGCGTATGCTGGTATTCCGTTAACCTGGATTTACGCAGCAACGCATTCCTGATCTGCCATTCATCTTCCGGTTCAATATTTACAAGAAAACTGATTTTACCTTGCGCATTGTTGGCAATGGGAATTCCATCACGGTATAAAAGGCGCTGACCTGCCTGGCTCGGCACACGTTGTCCGGGTGTAACCAGGCCGGTTAAATTCAACGGATCGGCAGCGCTGATGGCAACGAGATCGCCCTTTTTGGATTGCTTGCGGATTTCTCTCAGGGCGTTAACTGCTTCGGGCAAGGCATATTGCTCGCCGGCGAAGCCCTGTACGAAGCGACCACCACGCAGTTCGCCTCGCGCCTCCATGCGGCGGAAGACATACAACAATTCCCGCCACGGCGGCAGAATATCTTCCTGATCCAGCAGTTTACGAAAGACAATGCCGTAACGCCGCAGCAGGACTCGTGCGATGTGTTCGCAGTGTTGATAACGATCAGTTTCGACAGGCTGGCTTGACCGGATTAACGACCAACGGCCGGAGGCAACGAACGGATCATGATGCGGATATTTTTTGCTGCGGCGTTGCTGCACTTTCTGCGGTGTAATCAGTGTGCGCAAGCCTTGAAAACTGTCCGCCGTAACCAGTCCCCAGGCGACCAGTTCTGCCAGCGCTTCTTTCAGTTGCGATTTGAGCAGGCCGGTTTCTGCCAGCAGGTCTTCGAAGAAACTGGCACCCCATTGCTTGAGTGCAGCGTAAACTTTTTGTGCCTTGCCTGACAAATCCAGTGCCTCATTTGCCGGCAGTGGTGCATAGGCACGCCAATGCGGAAGATTAGCCCGGCTGATAAAACTGATTGACGTGGATTTTCCGGCCGGGTTTTTACGCTTGTTCAAGGCAATACCGGCAGGGGGCTGTAAACGCAGCCAGGTGATTTTTCCGGAACTGCACAATTTATCCAGATCGGAAGCCAGATAGAAATGCATTCTGGCAGGCAGAATATCGGCTTCCCAGCTTATGGCCGGAAGACAGAGGCCTTCCAGTTGCAATAAGCGCTGTTGCAAGGCGGCTTCTCCTTCGCCCGGATCATCCAGACCGTGCCAGCGAAACAGGAAACGCATGAAATCGGCCGGCGCAACCGGTTCGATTTCAGTGCGTAGTTGTTTGAGCGTATAGCGATGAATACGCGCCAATAAGCCGCGCTCGCACCATTCAGTTACATCGCCCTGCGTAAACTTTCCCTGAATCACAAAGCCTTCCTGTTGCAAGGCAATCAAGGCATGATCAATTGTGGCGATCTCCATTAACAGCGGAGCTGCCAGTTGCGCAGCTGTGACCGGACCCAAACCTTCCAGGCGGCTGCGGATGATTTCCCTGACAGCGCTGTCCGGATCGCTTGCTTCATTAGAGGTAACCGGTTCAATGACAGGATGAATAGGTGCCTGCGGAAACAGCATTTGCATAACCTCCAGGCGTTCGGCCGCAATCCATAGACGCGTGTCATTGGCAAGGGTCATGACGGTTGCACGTGAAATCAGTTGCAGACTTTCCATCAGGGACGGCCAGCCATGGGCAAGATTGTCATGTAGATTCGACAGTGGGCCGCGTTCGCCTTCCGCTTCGGTAAGAAACCCCAGAACCACCAGGGCATCGTGAAGTTCATCCGGAGTATGGGCTTCCGGCCAGGCTTCGATGCGTACCTTTTCGATGGCTTCCGGGTTCAGGCGGCCAATGTCGGCAGCGCTTTGCGGGTCCATGAAGCGCCGTTGTTGTACCGCCAGCGTTCTGCGTTCCTCAGCGGGAGCATCGTCCAGGAAGGCATAAGGCCGGGCGTTCAGTATTTCCAGGGCCAGTGGAGATGGGCTGGCCAAATCCCGGGCAATAATGGTGATTGTTCTCTGCTCGATACCGGTCAACAGTCGTTTCAGACCCTCGATGTCCATCAACTCATGCAAACAGTCGGATAGTGTCTGGTTAACCAGAGGGTGATCGGGAATCTCCCGGTCGCCGGCGATGTTTTCCTGACAGGCGAGCTGATCCGGGAAGATCACGGCGATGAGATCTTCGGCATCGTTACGCTGAAAATAGGCTGGGACTTTCTTGCCGGCACGGTTGCGTGGCACCGCCAGTGCGGTATTGGCAACCCAGCGCCAGCGCGTCGGAAACATCGGTGCAGCTAACAGAGCCTGAATCAGAACGTCTTTGACCGTAGCTGCTTTGAGGTACTGCGCGGGTTCTTCCAGAGGAAAACTGTGGGTTGGTCCTAGCGATAACACAATGGTGTCTTCGCTGGCAGCGGCTTGCAATTCGAAGTTAAAACGGCGGCAGAAGCGTTTTCGTAACGCGAGGCCCCAGGCCCGGTTAATTCTAGAGCCGAAAGCCGAGTGGATGACAAAATGCATGTCGCCGGTTTCATCGAAGAAGCGTTCGAACACAATGTGTTGCTGCGTGGGCAAGACCGTTAGTGCCGCCTTGGCTGCGGCCAGATATTGCACTAGTTGTTCCGCTGCGGCATGGGGAAGCTGTATCTCGTCTTTGAGATAGCTATAGGCCGCATCTTGTCCCTGTTCGAGTTTGGCATCCACGGTTGTGCGTAAATTCGATACGGCAAGCGACAGTTCATCGCTGCGGCCCGGCGCCTCCCCAAACCAGAACGGGATATTGGGCGGCTGTCCGTGAGCATCTTCAACAAATACCCTGCCCTGTTCGATCTTGAGCATTCGATACGAGCTATTGCCCAACTGAAATATATCGCCCGGCAGACTTTCAAAAGCGAAGTCCTCATTCAAAGTGCCGACAAAAATGCCTTCCGGCTGCAAAATGACATCGTAATCGAATTGATCGGGAATGGCTCCGCCATTAATGAGCGCAGTCAGTCGCGCGCCCTTGCGTGGACGCAGCATGCCATGAACAGCATCCCGATGCAGATAAGCACCGCGTCGGCCACGCCGGGTATGAAAGCCGTCACTGAGCATTTTCACTACCGCTATAAACTGCTCGTGCGTCAATTCCCGATAAGGCCAGGCAATAGAAAAGGCCTGATAAAGGTCATTTTCGTGCCACTCGCGGCAGGCAATCTCGGCTACGATTTGCTGCGCCAGTACATCCAGCGGATGTTCAGGAATAGAAATGTGGTCCAGTAAATCCTGTTGAATGGCTGCCAGCATAGCTGTGCACTCCACAAGATCATCACGCGACAGCGGAAACAGACGCCCTTTTGGTGTAGCGCCAAGTTGGTGCCCGGAACGCCCGACCCGTTGCAGAAAGGTTGAAATGGCATGCGGCGAACCCAGCTGGCAAACCAGATCCACATCACCGATATCAATACCGAGCTCGAGTGAAGCCGTCGCCACCAGAGCTTTGAGCGTGCCCTGTTTCAATCGCTGTTCAGCTACCAACCGGTGTTCCTTGGCCAGACTGCCATGATGCGCGGTGACATAGTCTTCGCCCAAGCGTTCGGCCAGAGCCGCAGCTGCGCGTTCAGCCAGACGGCGGGTATTCACAAAAATCAAGGTCGTACGGTGTTGCTCGATCAACTGTTCAAGACGATTGTAAATTTCGCCCCAGACTTCTGCCGCCATGACTGCTTCCAGCGGCGAGCCGGTAACTTCAATCTCCAGATCACGCTGCCGTTTATGACCGGTATCGATAATCGTGCAATGCATTGATTGATTGCCGTTCAGAAAATGTGCCATCAATTCGACCGGTTTTTGGGTGGCAGATAAACCGATGCGCACCGGCGGCGTTGTTGTCAGTTGTGTCAGACGTTCCAGCGAGAGCGAAAGATGCGCACCACGCTTGTTGC
>CAYVFT010000099.1:4069-13961 GCA_964450225.1 uncultured Crenothrix sp.
TCCAGGTTTTTATGAATGTCGTTAGACAGCGCCTTGAGCGGCGATACATAGAGAATTCGGGTTTCATCCGGCAATGGTGATTCCAGTCCCTGTTGAACCAGTTGGTCAATCGCCGCAAGAAATGCCGCCAGGGTTTTACCTGAGCCGGTAGGGGCGGCGATCAGCGTAGATTCGCCCGCACGAATTGCAGGCCAGGCCTGGCGCTGAACGCCCGAGGGCGCATCGAAATTGGCATTGAACCACTGGGCGACAACAGGATGAAACGATGTTAAAGGCATGAAAGGGTAAGTTGGCTTGAGAATATGGTGGCCAGTATGCTACATTCAAATAAAACCAGGGTGTTGTTACCCCCTTCTCCCTGAGGGAGAAGGTTGGGATGAGGGGGATGTAAATGATTGATTTAATATTATCATGTTTTGGAAATGCATCAGGATCCAAAATAACAGTCGGCAAGTTTGAACATGTACCACACCATGTATAGAGATTGTTTATTTGCCCAATCACAGAGCTTAGAAATATCAGAGGAAGTCAAAATGTCAGATACATCTCACAAGATCAGCAAACAAGTTACCCATAGAGGGATTATGATTCCCACGTTTCTTTATGGAACGGCCTGGAAAGAGGAGCAAACCGAAACATTAACCTTATTGGCCATAGAATCCGGGTTCGCGGGTATCGATACCGCAAATCAACGGCGCCACTATTACGAGGCAGGTGTGGGCAAAGCCTTACAAAAAGCTTTGTCCGAAAATAACAAACAACGCAGTGATTTTTTCCTGCAAACCAAATTCACCTATGATGCTGGCCAGGACCATCGCCTTCCTTATGATCCGAATGCAGACTATACAACCCAGGTCAGGCAATCCTTTGAAAGTTCACTTGATCATCTTGGGACAACCTATGTGGACTCGTATATTCTGCATGGTCCTGCTTCAAGCCGAGGGCTAAATGACGCTGATTGGGAGGTGTGGCGAGCCATGGAAAATTTACAAAAATCAGGTTCGGTGAAGCTGCTTGGCGTTTCCAATATTTCTTTTGAGCAATTGGAATTATTGCTTGAAAAGTCCGAAGTCAAACCCGCATTTGTTCAAAACCGATGCTATGCACGAACCCAATGGGACAAAAGGATACGAGCGCTGTGCCTTGCAAATGACATTATCTATCAGGGCTTCTCACTCCTCACCGCCAATACGACAGAGTTGAAGCAACCAGAGCTTGTTGATATTTCTAAACGAGTGGGCTGTTCATCAGCGCAAGTCGTGTTTCGATTTGCCCAGCAAGTTGGAATGATCCCACTGACAGGAACTTGCAGCAAGACTCATATGGAAGAGGATCTGGCAATCTATGACATTGAGCTGACCGAGTTAGAAATTGATATTATTGAAAATATTGCTTTCTAATTGTGTCAGCCAATCAAATAGGGATCGGAAACTCTAGTACCTGTTCGTAGGTTTCCCCTTGAGTAGCACAACCCGAGATTGCCGGCACTTCAGCCCAAAATCCGCCTTCTTCAGCTTGATGGATGACTACTTTTAATATCATAAGGTTACCATTAATTTTTAGGATTATATGAGAAACCGCGCATTACAAGCCAAGTACCATTTCCCAAACACCACCCAAAAGCCAATAAAGGTACGCGATGCGGAATTTACCTCGTCACACCATTTGAAACTTTGTGTAGCTTAACATCATTTGTTTCACCATTTATTATTTCTATTATTTGATTGTGTCGAGTGTTATTTGAAAAAACTAAAAAACGTGCCTTTACTATTGGGTCTATGACGCTTCGCTTATAAAACTTACGATTGCTGTAAGTCGGTAACACCCACACAGCTGATTACAAAGCCAACTTACCCGCCAATAAATCAAAATCAGCACTGGCCTGATAGGGCAATACACCCAGAAACGGCACCTTCAAAGCTGTTTTAATAGTGTGTATATTTTCGTCAGGTTTTAGCATATCAGGGTCAACGCATACGGCAATCCAGCCGGCGCACGGTATGCCTGAGTGCTGTATCGCCTGCCAGGTTAATTTTGCGTGATTGATGCAGCCCAGCCTGATGGCAACCGCCAAAATGACCGGTAATGCCAGCGATTTTGCCAAATCGCTGATATCTTCGCTGTCATTCAAGGGGGCATACCAGCCCCCGGCTCCTTCGACCAGCACTATATCAGCCAATTCTTTTAGGGTATTAAACCTTTCAACAATTTTGGACAGGTTGACCGGATTATTTATGCCCGCTATATGCGGCGAGACGGGTAGTTCATAGGCATAGGGATTGATCACGTCATAGTCAATCTTTAATGAAGCATTTTCCTGGATCAGCAACGCGTCTGCATTTTTCAGCTGGCCATCCTGGCATTCCCACGCAGCACATGGGAACGAGCAACCCGATGCGACAGGCTTCATTCCGGCTACGGATTTGCCCTGTTGCTTAAAGTAACGCATCAGCGCAATGGTCGCCCAGGTTTTGCCTGCGTTGGTATCGGTACCGGTAATAAAATAGCCTTTTTCCATAGTGATTTACACCTTGGCAATATAGGAATCTACACAACTCGTCATCTCGGCAGGGATTGCCGAGATCCAGAAGCCATGGATGGCAACACCAGATCTCGCTAATTGTTTTTTTGTCACATGAAACCACTTTTAATCTGTTTTTCACATCCCTGTGTTCTGGATTCCGGCAATCCCTGCCGGAACGACGGCGACATGACTCGTCTAGATACCTATGCCTTGGCAGTAACAATAATGACTTCGAAAGTTGCAGGAATCTGATCTTTGATTCTATGTTTTTCATAATCCGCAATCATTTTCTGCATGGTAGTTTTTGTCGTGATATTTTTATTGCGGCCGGCAATCACATGATGTGCCCCCAGGTGTTTTAACTCTTGCATAAACGTCCAAACGGAATCATAGCGGGATGTATAAAGCTTGCTTTTGATCTGGCTGTTTTTGAATCCCGCCTGTTGGAGGAAGTGTTTGAGCTGTGCTTCGCTATAAAACTCGTTAACGTGGTTATAGTTATCAACGGCTGCCCAGGCACTTTTCAGTTCATGCAGTGTACGTGGGCCAAATGTCGAAAATACCAGCTGACTATCGGGTTTTAGCGCCCGCTTAATGCCGGTAAATACAACTTCAAGATTTCTGCACCATTGCAAGGCGAGATTGGAAAATATGCCATCGATGCTTTGCTCGGCAAGGGGCAACTGCTCCGCATCGGCGCATACGTAAATAATATCGTGTTTGTCGGCCAGCTTGGCTTGCGTTGTCTGTAACATGGACAGGGCAATGTCCAGGGCTATCGCGGTTTCATGATTCGAGTGTGCCAACAACTCGCCGGTTAAAAAGCCCGTGCCGCAGCCCAAGTCCAACAATGTGCCGGTCAATTTGGCAGCATCAACAGAATCGAACAATTCTTTACCCACGGTACGCTGCAATCCGGCGACACTGTCATAAGTCACCGAGGCCGCTGCGAATGATCTTCTAATCCCGGCTTTATCTAGGTACATTGCTCATCCATAAAACGGGAGATAATGGACAACACCTCATTTTGATGAGATAAAAAAGGCACATGTCCGGCCTTATCAATAATATTGAGTTTTATCTCAGGCGCCAGTTCCTGCATGTTTTGCCCTGCACTGACGGGCACTAACGTATCCCAGGTGCCTAATATCACGGAAACCGGTACGCTTGTATCGGATAAAGCAGGTCTCAAGTCGGCGTTTTTTAGTATCTCCAGACCACCTTGCAAGGTTTCGTTGTCGGGTACATCACATTCCAATACCGCTGATTTCAGAGTTTTCAACAAGGTTTTGTAATCAGGTAAATTATTCACCTGAAGCGATAAAAAGCGTAATAAGGTCGCCTGACAATCTTCATTCAACTTGCCAGCAAACGCATCCAGCAAACCGACATTCATGCCCGGCCACTGTGCTTTTTGGGTAAATAAGGGATTTCCCGCCAGCAGTACCAGCGAATTGACTCGTCCAGGAAACCGCCTGGCTATATCCAGCACTACCGTCGCTCCCAATGACCAGCCCAACCAGCAACTGCTTTCATCAGAAACAGCATTGACCAGTGCGTCGCTGATCTGCTCCAGGGTAAAGGAATCGATTTTTTCACTCCGTCCGTGCCCCGGCAAATCGATGCAGGTGACTTGATAGTTTTGCGCGAGCTGCTCTGCAAAATCTCGCCAAATACCGCTGTGCATCGCCCAGCCATGTACCAGCACTATCGGCTTGCCTTTGCCGAAGGTTTGTTGATGGATTTTTGTCATATTTTTACTGTTTGGTTACTTTATCCAGCGCATCCAGCAACAGCTCAACCTGCTGTTCTTCGTGCAACGCCGAAAATGTCACGCGTAAGCGTGCGCTGGCATGCGGCACAGTGGGCGGCCGGATTGCACTGACTAAAAAACCGGTATTCAACAAGGCATTGCTGATGTCTACTGCTCGTTGACTATCGCCGATTATGATGGGCTGGATAGCAGAGGCTACTTCAGTTGGCATTGTGGAGAGCAATCCGGCCGCTGGTTCTTCGGTTTGTTGGGTTACGCTATCGCTAACCCAACCTACGGGATAAGGGCTTACCAATTGTAAACCTAACTGAGCAGCCCCCAACCTGAAACGCTCAGCCAGCTTTTTAAGTTTGTCCCGGCGCCAGTTTTCTGCAATAACGATTTTTAAACTGGCCCGCGTTGCTTCAGCGACGGCTGCAGGTAATGCAGTGGTATAAATATAAGTGCGGGCTTTCTGAATCAGGGTTTCGATCAACACGTCAGAACCCGCCACGAAAGCGCCAAACGTGCCAAAACCTTTTCCCAAAGTACCCATCAATACCGGCACATCATCCTGGTTAAGCCCGTAATATTCCAGAAGCCCGCCGCCGCGTTCACCGATTACGCCGAGTCCATGCGCATCATCAACCATCAGCCATGCATCCGCTGCTTTTGTTGCTACCGATAATGCTTTCAGCGGCGCAAAATCGCCATCCATGCTGAATACGCCATCGGTAACAATAAGTTTATTGCCCGTTGCTTTTTTCAGATGGATATTGAGATTTTCAACATCGGCATGGGCATAGCGCTTGAATCTTGCCCCGGACAACAAACCGCCATCCAGCAGGGAAGCATGATTCAAGCGATCTTCAAACACCGCATCACCCCGGCCTAACAATGCCGAGATTACACCGATGTTGGCCATGTAACCGGTAGAAAACAATAAGGCTCTATCACGGCCTGTGAACACTGCCAGCTCTTCTTCCAGCGCGTGGTGTGCCGCACTATGCCCACAGATCAAATGCGCCGAACCGCTGCCGACTCCGTAGTAATCCGCTGCGTTTTTAAAGGCGCTGACCACGTCAGGATGATTGGCCAGGCCCAGATAATCATTGCTGCAAAAATTGACGATATTTTTGCCGTCGATTTGCAGATTGATGCCTTGAGGCGAAGCTACAGCGCGTCTGGAGCGATACAAGCCCTGCTGCGCAATTGCCTCCAGATTACCCGATAACTGTGAAAATGCAGCCGTCATCAGGCGTAACTTGAACCGCCGGAATGCACACCTAAGCGGTCGAATAAAGCCAGGTCATGATTGGTCATCGGATTGTCGGTCGTTAACAATTTATCGCCGTAAAAAATGGAATTTGCGCCGGCAAGAAAACATAAGGCCTGCATTTCATCGCTCATCTTGCTGCGGCCTGCCGACAAGCGTACCCGTGACTTGGGCATCATGATTCTGGCAACGGCCAGGGTTCTGATAAAAATGATCGGGTCCAGCGGCTCTGTACCCATTAATGGCGTGCCTTCAACCTGTACCAGCATATTGACCGGCACGCTTTCAGGATGCTTAGGCATATTGGCCAACTGGATTAGCAGCTTGGCGCGATCAATGTCGCTCTCGCCCATGCCAACGATACCGCCGCAGCAGACGTTAATACCGGCATCCCTGACGCGCTCTAAAGTGTCCAGACGATCCTGATAGGTCCGCGTAGTGATCACTTCAGAATAATAGTCTTCCGAAGTATCCAGGTTGTGATTGTAATAATCCAGACCGCCTTCTTTCAACCTGAGCGTTTGAGCATCGGTCAACATCCCCAATGTGACGCAGGTTTCCATGCCCAGCGCTTTGACACCCTGCACCATTTCTATGACCCGTTCAACATCCTTGTCTTTCGGCTTGCGCCAGGCGGCGCCCATGCAAAAACGCGAAGCGCCTTGATCTTTGGCTTGCTGCGCTGCTTTCAGAACTGCATCAACAGGCATTAATGCTTCTGGGGTCAAGCCTGAATCATAACGCGCACTTTGAGGACAATAACCGCAATCTTCCGAACACGAACCGGTTTTAATGCTCAGCAAGCTGCTGATTTGAACCTCGTTCGGATCAAAATGCTCTCTGTGTATCGTTTGTGCTTTAAAAATCAGATCATTAAAGGGTAACGCATAGAGTGCTTGCACTTCATCCAGTTGCCAGTCATGACGAATGGCAAGTGAAACATGACGACTAATTGCAGGGTTTGCAGACATTCAGTTAATCTCCGGCTACAGTAATAGGTTAAAAGTGACAAGCAATGATATTAGGATACTTCTAAAAATCCCTCTCCCCTAGGGAGAGGGTTAGGGTGAGGGGGTATAAGCAACTGATTTTTATGCCCTCATCCTAGCCTTCTCCCGAAGGGAGAAGGGACTTATTTGAATTTTTAAAGGTTCCCGTTTATTCGTCAACCTGTTGGAATAAAAATGGTATACAACTGGATAAATATTATACAGCATTACCTGCTTCCGCCTACCTGCATCTTGTGCGGCAATACCGGATTCGATGGCCGCGATATATGTAATCCGTGTTATCAGCGCTTACTCAGAAATAATCTGTGCTGCTATCGATGCGCCGAAATATTTGAAACACCGGCAGCCTCGCCAATCCTTTGCGGACGCTGCCTGAGCACTCACCCTGCCTTTGACGAAACTTACGCGCCGTTCATCTATCAGGGCGAAATGAGACACCTGATTACCTCGTTAAAATTTGGCGCTCATTACAAGAATGCCCGTTTACTCGGCCAGTTATTGTCTGAACACCTGAAAATAACAGCACAAAGACCGGACCTGATTTTACCGATTCCGCTGCATAAAGCCCGTTACCGCCAGCGCGGCTTCAACCAGGCTATTGAAATTGCCAAAACAGTTTCCAGGCAATTACAAATTCCGTTAGACCTGACCAGTTGCCTCAGGCATCGCGATACCCCGCATCAAACAGCTTTGACCGCCAAGCAGCGCCGCAAAAACATCAAAAATGCTTTCTCGGTTATCAAACCCATTGACGCCCAGCATATTGCAATACTTGATGATGTAATGACCACAGGTTCAACTGCGCATGAACTGGCCTATGTATTAAAGAAAGCGGGAATATGCCGGGTAGATGTTTGGGTGTGTGCGAGGGCTTGATTTAGCAGTCTTAATCTAGACATGCTTGATTATCAAGTTAATTCAGTTATTCACAAAAACCTTCATACCGGGCATCCAGGCTACAGGAATGTAATCTCAATACGCCATCCTGGCTTCTGGTTTCGCTTCGCTCTCTAACGGGTCCGTTACAAAACTGACTGGAACAGATTTGCATTAACCCTGAGGACGTCAGGCAGCATAGCCTGACGTGACTCCTAAGAGCGCGTAGCGATTACCTGCTGGAATAACGTTGTCTGTAAGTGTTGCTCATTGGCTGAAGATTCTTGCCAATTAGGTCTCTTATAGCCCTTCATGAAACTCCACTGTGACCGTGATGGTATCAGTGTAACTGCCCGCTGCCACATACTGGCCCGCCGGAATGCTGCCATAAATAGTATGGTTAATGTTCGTACCAAGCACCTCTATTAGTAAAGAATCCGTCCAGTTACCCGTACCGCCAGTGCCGTCTCCCCAAACCGTCGTTTTACCAACCTCCTTATATAAATTGTAATTCAGTCGATTGGCTCCGCTGGACATTTTTCGAGGAGCGAACGAACCGCTGCCTCCTGTGTTGAGACTGATATTGGTTGTGGATAAAACGCTGATAATTGTTGTACAACGAACATGAACATTTCCGGTCGCATCAGTCGGCGAACTGTCGGTAGGATTATAATTGCCAAAGGCCACTCCGGCCGCAGAGACGCTACAATTAAGCCCGAGCGCTGTTGCTGTTGCCGGCAACAATAATAAAATAAAGCTCAGCCGGGTTGCACTTAAACTGAAAAAACAATTGCTTCTCGATGCCCGGCGATGATTGGAGCGAATTTTGCGGTATTTTTTCATTGTGCGACTCCATGACAGGTAAATGTGCCCAGATCGGGCAGCGGTTCTTCGGTTTCAGGAAAAGAGACCTCAAGCTCGCAGCTTTGCTCATGCCAGAGTACGCGTAAATGATTGTCCGTTGCAAGTCCTGTGATATAGGCTTTGCCCTGCAGAGCAACCGGAAACTCTTCCTGCTGGCCGATAATTTGCACTGTGCCGCCGGCCGGTAGCGGCTGGCCATTGTCCAACACTATTTTCATGATTGCACCGCGCGAACGCCGGACCGGAAATTTCAGCAGAAAGCCGCTGCGAAAATAAGGAGCGGCATTGATGGACAAGGTATCGATCTGAGCATCCAGGGGCAAATCGGCCTGTTCGATGCGAATGTGGTTTTCCTGATAAGGTCTAAGCGCGGGCACCAGCGCGTTTCCCCAAGCGTTGGTAGTCGCTACGAGTTGATTTTCCGCATAAACGCGCACATTGGGGTAATCCGGCACTTGTACGACAGCAAAACTGCTGTTTATACTGCGGGAAAAAAACGCATCACCCCCCATGATCGTCAGACCTCCGCTGGCGCTCCCACGAAAATTGTTTTGCCCCTGAAACCGGGTGGCATCCAGATTGTAAGTTCCGACATCGTTTTGGAGGGCAACTCCGGCTTCGAGACGTTCCGATCCGTCATATCCGGCCAATACCCGATAGCCTAGCCCACTACCCGGCGGTAAATTTTGCTGTACCTGCATCAGCGTATTGGGGGAATCGTTCTGCATACCCGCCGTAAGGCTGGCGCTGGTACGCTCGCCGAGTGTATGGCTAAGCGTCAGTGCGATACCTTTATTGTTATCGTCGCTCAGGCTGCTGAATGCGGAAAGATTTAAAAACCAATCTTTGCCAAGCGTCAAATTATAGTTAACATTGACTAGGTTGATGTTGCCAAGATCACGATATTGCTGATAGATATGATTTAGACTAAAACTCCCGTAACCATTATTCGAAATACCCAGATGCAGTGAACTTAACAGCTTGGGCGCCGGACGATCCAGGGCTAAACCGAGCTGGGCGAATTGACTGTTGGCGAACTGCGCATGACCGCCAAAACTTAGCCATGAAGCTTGCCGTTGAAAACCCAGAGACAGCAAAGCCCCCGGTCCATTCCGGCTATGACTGCCTGCAATGGCGGCGTCAAAAACACCTAAAGTTGGCGATAAAAAAACACCGCCGAGGCCAAAATTTTGCTGATTTTGCAGAAGTTCGGCATGCAACTCTCCGGTAAAATATTCGCTAAAACCCCGGCGGTGTGTGCCCACAGCGAACCAGCGTCCGTAATCGTTACTGTTCAATCCGAAATTTTTGCGGATGGAGCCGATTTCGTAGGAAAATTCCTGTAAGTTTTGCCGCAGCAGACTGGGACTCGCGTAATAGGGCTGGCTAATGGTTTGTTCGCGGCCCAGCATATCGCGTACAACCAGACGCATATCACGCAAACCGGTAGTCATCGGAACGTTGTTGATGGTAAAAGGCCCCGGCTGCACCTCACGGCTCAGTAACAGATTATTATTAACAAAAACATCGACCGTGGAGGGCAATGCCGCTTCTCCTGCCATGCTCGGGAGCGGGAACGTTATAAACCC
>CAYVFT010000100.1:0-3117 GCA_964450225.1 uncultured Crenothrix sp.
AATGGATTTACCTTTAGACATTGTCTCTCCAAATAATGACAAATCATCATTTAATTTGATTAGCAAGAATCGTCCGCCAATACGAAAAATGTCAGAAGTTTCGTCGTTCCGGCATGGATTGCCGGAACCCAGAAGCCAAGGATGGCTTTCACAGCTAACCTCCCTGTAGTCTGGATACCGGCAATCCATGCCGGTATGACGCCGTCCGGGCTTGGCGTAAGACTCTTGCTAATCAAGTCATTTAATTAATGATCCAGGCAGCCTGAAATTTCTTTTCGTAAATTGCGTAAGTCGATGAGTTTGACAGTTTCTTGCAAGTCTGACTATGCCGTGAAAAGGTGTCATCGCTTACTTACTGGATTGATCAAGAATCTTGGACGATAACGCACATCTGCGTCCTTAATACAATTCAATCGTAACAGACAATGCTTTCATGAATCTTTCGCCAGCGCTATAAAAGATGACATGGCCTTTTCAAAGGGAGAGGTGAATAATTTACCCACCGCCAGCTTCGTGTCAGGTTTAGTTCGTAAGCCATCCCCCGGTATTGGATAGTTGCGAATGTCTGCTTTGTGGATGATGCAATCACTTCGATAACAACAGTAAATTAGCTTGTGCATCCAAATCTCCTTGTTCAGCCGCTTTACGAAACCACTCTACAGCTTGAGTTTCATCTTTTGTTATGCCTTTGCCCTCTGCATAAGCAACCCCTAGATTATATTGTGCATCTGCAAGCCCTTGTTCAGCGGCTTTGCGAAACCATACCATAGCGTAAACATCATCTTTGACTATGCCTTCGCCCGTTGCATACGCAATTCCTAAATTATATTGTGCTTTTGCGTCTCCTTGTTCAGCAGCTTTGCGATACCATGTCACGGCTTCGGCTTCATTTCTTGTGATGCCTTTACCCTCCGCATACATATTTCCTAAATTAACTTGTGCCTTTGCATCCCCTTGTTCAGCAGCTTTGCGAAACCAAACAACAGCTTGAGCTTCATCTTTAACTACACCTTCGCCCTTTGCATAAGCAATCCCTAATTTAGTTTGTGCTTTTGCATCTCCTTGATCAGCAGCTTTGCGAAACGATGCCACAGCTTCTCCTTCACCGTTATTTATGGAAACACTGTTCTTTCCTGCTTCCATTGCTTTCGAGTGTGTTTGTACATCATCGGCGCTAGCTATGCTATTCATTGCTAAAATACCTAGCAAAGTCAAAAATTGTGTTTTCATAGTTGATTCCTAAATTTAATTTTTGTATTACGTAAGACAAGGGTATGGGCTCTTCCCAAATATCGGCACCATTTTGCCAGAGTGATACGATCAAGTTATCAGACAAGCCAGCCAGTAGTCTCGACATGAATATTAAACGAGCAGGTGTAAAACTGCTGCTAATATTTATCAATTTCTTCAAAGGAGAATCACTACAAAAACGGTAAGTGAATTTGACGATAACAAACTAAGCAGAGTAAAAGTAAAACCTTCCGCGTCGCTGAGATCCAGATGTGGGGATAACCTTTTTTTAATTCACAATCATTGGCCAGACAATCATGAACAGCGAATCAAATAGCCCATCCGGTTCTGTCATCTACCTTTCTCATGGTGGGGGTCCATTGCCCTTGCTTGGTGATAAAGGTCACCAGAACATGATAAATATTATTAAAGAGATTACGCCAACTCTTGCAAAGCCTACAGCTATTTTAGTAATTAGCGCCCATTGGGAAGAGCGTAAGCCAACCATTACAACCGGGGCATTTCCTTCGTTGATATATGATTATTATGGATTTCCTAAAGAAGCCTATGAAATTGAGTATCCCGCCCCAGGCTCGCCTGAGCTTGCGAACAGAATTTTTAATTTATTAGGAAGCGCAGGCATTGAAGCCAAACTTGACGACCAGCGAGGTTTTGATCACGGTTTATTTGTGCCATTAAAGATTATGTATCCGGATGCAAACATTCCCTGTGTTCAATTGTCCCTGGTAAATACCTTGCAGCCTGAAGCGCATATCCTGATTGGAAAGGCCTTAGCTGATTTGAGAAGAGATAACATTCTGGTTATGGGTTCCGGGTTTTCATTCCATAATCTCAAAGAATTTTTTGCACCGTCAACTAAAGAAACTCAAGCGATGAATAGGTCCTTCGAACGCTGGCTGATAGATACCTGTGCTAATCCGCTGCTTACTGAAGATGAAAGGGAGCAAATGCTGATTAATTGGGATAGCGCCCCGAATGCAAGATACTGTCATCCTAGAGAGGAGCATTTATTGCCCCTCCATGTTTGCTATGGAGTCGCAGGCACAGCGGCAAAAAGAAATTTCGAATTTGAAATAATGGGAAAAATGGTGAGTGCTTATATTTGGTAAAACGATTTATATTCAAAACTGAATATAAATTTCATCTTGGAAAGGTTCTTGCTTATGGGAGAGGGAACCAGCAGCTTTCGATAATTATTAAAGCAACTTAAAATTGCACCAAATTGGCAAGTTATTGTAGGTATAACTACCTAAAAATGAGCAAAATAGAACTGTAGAAATCAACTATAATATGTTCTGTTGCGTGTGACCCCCTATAGACTTTGGGTCAATAAGATATTGGCATAATAACTGCTTATTATATTACACACGCATATTTCTCCTGTGTGTTACTCCTCAAAGGCACTTATCATTTAAGTGCCTTCTTTTTATCTACCAGATTGGTAAAGATGCAATGGCTCTGTTATTGGACCCGATGCGTCATGCAACGCATTGTGCGAAATAGTCTGGTGTATTTAATCTCGTGGCATAGTTAAAACCGAGATTGATTCTGGCTCTTATCAGTTTCAAGTCCTGTTTGTTCGGTAATGCCCTCATCGGCCTGAAATGCAGCGATGAAAGCGGCTTCGATAGGCATAAATAGCAACACAAAATGCAGAGATCGCAAACCTTTCAGGCCAGAGTAGTCTTTGTAGCTCAAGCTTTTTATGTGGGTTCGCACTGCTTCAGTATGTTGCTTTAATGCGGCGATGCGCTCTGCGTCATCGGTATTTTTTACCTGCTCATGAATACGAGTTTGCAATTCGGCATTTCTTGTTTTGGTTTCTATATAGAATTGTTGCAACTGCCTGAATTCAGTCTCCTTGAT
>CAYVFT010000100.1:3217-13831 GCA_964450225.1 uncultured Crenothrix sp.
TTGTTTTGGTTTCTATATAGAATTGTTGCAACTGCCTGAATTCAGTCTCCTTGATTTGAAGCAGCTTTAATATTTCTGCCGATACGGCAAGATCGGTAGTGAGTTTTGCAATAGTGGTCTTGTCTTTGGCGTTGAGCAGGCGCATCAACAATGCGCCTGCCAACAATCCGCACAAACCGATACCCAGGGCGGCAAGTTGTTAATAAAATCCATTTTCTGATTGGTTTACAAGCGATTAAAAATTATTTCTGCACTATCCAGCGTTTTATTTAGATCATCATCACTATGCGCAGCTGAAACAAAACCGGCTTCAAACGCAGAAGGAGCCAGATAGATACCCATATCCAGCATGGCATGAAAAAACCGTTTGAATAAAGCCTGATCACATTGCATAACCTTGGCAAAGGTCGTCACTTGCTGTTCTGCGCTGAAAAACAGCCCGAACATACCGCCAACGCAATTGGTGGTCAGGGCAATACCGGCTTGATGAGCACGTTCATTCAAGCCGGCAGTCAGTTTTTCGGTTTTTGCCGTTAATGATTCATAAAAACCGGGCTGGGCAATTAACTCCAGTGTTTTTAGTCCAGCGGCCATGGCGACCGGATTACCTGACAATGTACCCGCCTGATAAACCGGGCCCAGGGGCGCAAGATATTCCATGATTTTACGTTGTCCGCCAAAAGCACCGACCGGCATACCTCCGCCGATAATTTTACCTAGCGTGGTCAAATCGGGTTTGATGTTGTAAACCCCTTGTGCTCCATTAAGCCCGACCCTGAAACCCGTCATCACTTCATCAAAAATCAGTACGCTGTTAAATTGGTCGCAGACCTGGCGCAAGGTTTCCAGAAAACCCGGTTCAGGTGGAACGCAGTTCATATTCCCGGCGACAGGTTCAACAATAATACAAGCGATTTGTTCACCTATTTCGGCAAATAATGTTCTGACCGACTCGCTGTCGTTATACGGCAAGGTGATGGTGTCGGCAGCGACAGCTGCGGGTACACCTGGCGAACTGGGGACGCCGAAAGTTAAAGCGCCGGAGCCGGCTTTAACCAGTAATGAATCGGAATGGCCATGATAACAGCCTTCAAACTTAACAATTTTATCTCGGCCGGTATAGCCTCTGGCTAAACGAATGGCGCTCATGGTGGCTTCGGTTCCGGAACTGACCATTCTGACCAGGTCACAAGACGGTACCAGATCACAAACCCGCTGGGCCATTTGCGTTTCAATTTCGGTCGGAGCACCGAAGCTTAGGCCTTTTTCAGCCACTTGCTTAACGGCAGCGATAACGTCAGGGTGCGCATGGCCTAAAATCATCGGCCCCCAGGAGCCCACATAGTCAATATAGCGATTGCCCGCGCTATCGTAAATATAAGCGCCACTGGCATGGTCGATAAAAACCGGCGTGCCACCTACACCGCTGAAGGAGCGTACCGGCGAATTTACGCCACCAGGAATAACTTGTTTTGCGTTGGAAAATAAAACAGTTGCTTCGGTCATAATGTCTTTTTTAAGGTTACAATGAAGGGCGTAAAGAATAGGGCATCTTTATCATGATTGAAAGGGTTCAATGGGTTCAATTTGAAAAAGGGTGTGTCCTGATTCCTTGAGGTATTTAATCAAATTACGCGCTGTCCACTTAAAGTGGGATAAATGGCAAGGCTTAACCGTTCATGGTTCGCAAGGCTCTCCTGAGAGAAGCCGAAGGGCTCACCATGAACGGCTTAACTTTATTATCTCTCGTTAAGTTGGAAGCCAAATTACGGAAGGGTTCATGAAATCGAGAGCTAGACGAAGGGGGCTGGTTGTAGTTAATACCGGCGAAGGCAAGGGTAAATCGTCCAGTGCTTTAGGGATGGTTTTCCGTGCCGCAGGCTGGGACATGAAAGTTTGTGTCATTCAGTTTATAAAAGGGCAATGGCAAACTGGCGAGCAAAAAGCTGCACAACGTTTTGATAATATTGAATGGCACGCGTTAGGTGATGGCTTTACCTGGGATACCAAAAACCCGGAACAGGATATTAAAACCAGCCGGCAAATATGGGAGCTCAGCAAGCAGAAAATGCTTTCCGAAGAGTTTGATGTAGTTTTACTGGACGAAATTAATTATTGTTGCGGCTATCAATGGATTTCCGGTCAGGAAATTGCTGATTTCATTCGCAATGAAAAACCAGCCTGGCTGCATTTAATCATGACCGGTCGTAATGCTGCACCGGAAGTAATTGAAATTGCCGATACAGTAACCGAAATGACCCTGATCAAACATGCTTTTCAGCAGGGCATTAAAGCAGAGCAGGGCATTGAGTTTTAACACTATTTTTTATCGAGGAACATAATAATGGAAACTTACTTACCCATCATTAGAACCATTCTTTCTGACTGGTTGCAATTGACACTTAACAATCCCTATTACGCTGCGGCTTTAGCAATTGCAGTCTGGTTACTGGTAGCAATTCTTTATAGTATCAGGATCGCCTCCTTAAACAGGAAAAATAACGCCAGTGAAAAAGCGCGTATTGAAATGCAAAATAATCTTAATAAGGCGCAACAACAGATGCAGCTTATGCAAGAAGAATTGGCTGTCAATACCGAGCAAATGGAACAAGCCAGGCAGTTGGCTCAAAAGGAAGCGCAACGAGCTTCCGGGCTTGAGGGGCAGCTTTCTCAACGCAATCAGCAGGTGGCCGGGATCATTCAATCCTTACATACCAGTTTCGATCTTGGCGAACGCCCGCTACCCGTCATGGGCGATACCAAAGCAGAAGGCCTATGGCAACAACACGATAGAGTTATCAACCTGTTAACTACACGTCTTCAAAATGAACAGCAGGCCAAAACCGAATTGCAACAAGCTTATCAGGTCGAAAAAGTAATACGGGCTGAAAAAGAAGCAATGCTTGAAACATTGCAAACAACCCTGGCCACGCAAACCAGTCAGGTTTCCAAACTGGAGCAAGCGCTTGAAGAGCAAAAATCAATGCTGCAACAGCAACAGGATAAAGCTCAACAAGTTTTATCCCAAACCCTGGAAAAGCATTTGGCAGAATTGGCGCGGCTCACCGAGCTGGAACAACAGGCACTTGAGCTAGTTAATACCAAACAGCAGCTGACGCAATTGGAAGAAAAACTAAACGCGAAAGATACCATGATTATTCAACTGGAAAAGAACAAAACAGTCGAACAAGTTAAGGTAGAAGCGCAACCAGTGCCTTTAATGAAGGAAAAAATAGAAACGATCATTGAATTACCAAAGGCTGCGCAAGAAGCCCAGCCAGCACCATCAGACATGGAAGAACAGCCAGTGAGTCCCGTTAAAGAACAAACGGGTGGGGTAGCCGGAAAGCTCAAAGGCCTGTTTGGCAAAACCAAGCAAGAGCCCATTACAGCAGAACCTGAAGCTGTTGAAACAAGACACTATGAAGAAGAAATTCAGCCTGCGCGAGAGGAAGAGGAAGAACAGTCTGCGAGTCTCACTAAAGAAGAGGCGAGGGGAGTAACCGGAAAACTCAAAAACCTGTTTGGTTCAAAACAGCAACCTGAAGAGGCTAAACAGGATGAAGACGAAACTCAGTCTGCGTCATCGGATGTGGAGCAGCCACCAGTTAGCACAGCAAAAAGCCAGCTTGGAAAGCTAAAAAACATGTTTAGTTCAAAACAGCAATCTGAAGCCACAAAAACGGATGTAATAGAAATTCAGTCTGCGCCAATAGACGTGAAGCAACCGCCAGAAAGTGCCGCTAAAGGCCAATTAGGAAAACTCAAAAACCTGTTTGGTGCAAAACAAAAACCTGAAGAGTCAAAACAGGATGAAGCAGCAGTACAGTCTTCACCATCTGACGCGGAAGAACCGCAAGTGACTCCTGGGAAAGGCCAGTTTGGAAAACTCAAAAATTTGTTTGGTAAAACCAAGTAACAGCCAATTACAGAAGCCCCGGATGGAGTCCTACGGAATCCGGGGCAAATGTAACTCTGATTATCCCGGATTCCACTGCGTTACGTCCGGGCTACTACCTACACATCCCCCCCCCTCAAATCACCACAAAATCGGCATTAGTCAACGCCGGATGTGTCCCCAATAGTGCAATCTGCACTGCCACACCTGCGCCATTACCATCTGCATCATAGAACAACGCTCCCGTGGCTTGGTCATAGACGAGATAATCATTGGCATCTGTGGCGACGGTACCGATTTTAAAATTGTCGTTGTTGATAACCCCTGTGGCGGACAGTTTCGTAAAGATAGCATTCTCCAATTTTATCGTGTCATCGGCCACAACAAAGTCAGTGATGTTATCGATGTTTGCAGCCGGTGCGGTGGTGAAGCGAAACACATCCTTACCCGCGCCGCCAGACAGTGTATCATTGCCCAAGCCACCGTCCAGCGTGTCATTACCCGTGCCGCCCGACAGTACATTATTAGCGTTATTACCGATCAGTGTATTGGCTAAACCATTACCCGTGCCATTAATATCGGCTGAACCTGTCAAGGTGAGATTTTCCACATTGGCGGCCAGCGTAATGCCGATCGAAGCCTTGATAGTATCTTTACCAGCCGCACTGGCTTCAGCGACCACATCGCCGCTGGCATCGACCGTATAAGTATCATTGCCTGCGCCACCGAGTAGCGTATCGTTACCGATGCCGCCGTCTAAAATATCATTCCCTGCCTCACCGACCAGAACGTCATTGCCACTTCCGCCGGTTAAAACATCATTACCGGCATCACCCACCAATACATCATTATCAGCCGCACCACTCAAGCTGTCATCGCCTGACGTGCCAAACAGCGAATCCGCTTGAGCCGAACCAGTTGAGGTTATACCAACCACTCCTGTAGCAGCAGAGCTGACACTTTCGTTATTACCCAGTCCATCGGTGTAGCTGGCGGTAACGGTCAGCGTTTTACCGACATCAGCGGCTTTCAGTGTATACGTGTTACCAGAGCCCAGCACTGTTGCGCCGGTTTTCCAGGTATAGCCGATTGTACCCAAGCCATCAGCATCCGCCAGGGTGTTGGCTGCGGTCAGGATTTTCCCCTGGCTGGCTATGCCTTTAATCGTGACACTACCGGCAGGGGCATGATAGTTGCTGGCAGTGAAGACATCGTTGGTGTAAATATTCGCCCCGCTGACCACGCCGGAATCGAGCTGAGCGGCAACCGCACTGCTGTCGCCGCCATAATTGCTATCTCCCCAGGTGACTATCGAGCCATCGCTGCGCAGGGCGGCAAAGGCAGTGTCTGTCGAGTAGATTTGCGTGACATCGATCGTGCCATCGAGCTGAGTTGCAACCGCACTACTATCGCCACCATCAGAACTATTCCCCCAGGTGACCACCGAGCCATCGCTAAGCAAAGCGGCAAAGGCGCCATATGTCGAATAGATTTGCGTAACATCGATCGTGCCGTTGAGTTGAGCGGCAACGGCACTGCTGTCGCCGCCATTAGAACTAGCCCCCCAAGTAACCACCGAGCCATCGCTGCGTAAGGCGGCAAAGGCTTTTATTGTCGAATAGATTTGCGTGACATCGATCGTGCCATCGATCTGAGCGGCTACCTCACTGCTGTTGCCACCAAAATTGTAATTCCCCCAGGTGACCACCGATCCATCACTGCGCAAAGCGGCAAAGGCAGTGTATGTCGAGTAGATTTGCGCGACTTCGATTGTGCCATCGAGCTGACTGGCAACAGCACTGCTGTCGCCGCCAGAATTACTACCCCCCCAAGTGACCACCGAGCCATCGTTGCGTAAAGCGGCAAAGGCAGCAGATGTATTAAAGATAGTGTCGCCATATGTCGAGTAGATTTGCGTGATATCGATCGTGCCATCGAGCTGACTGGCAACAGCACTGCTGTCGCCGCCATAATTGCTATTCCCCCAGGTGACCACCGAGCCATCGCTGCGTAAAGCGGCAAAGGCGCCATATGTCGAGTAGATTTGCGTAACATCGATCGTGCCGTTGAGTTGAGCGGCAACCGAACTACTGTTACCGCCATTGACAGCCATACCCCAAGTGACCACCGAGCCATCGCTGCGTAAGGCGGCAAAAGCCTTACTTGTCGAGTAGATTTGCGTGACATCTATCGTGCCATCGAGCTGAGCAGTAACGGCACCGCTGTAGCCGCCATAGTTACTGTCCCCCAGCTGACCACCGAGCCATCGGCTTTAATCACAGCAAATGCGAAACCGTTGGAGCATTCGCCTAAGGTGTGGTCAGGGAATAATTTGGTGTTGTTTGTTGTTGTTACAGTCAAGGTTTCCTCCAAAGAAATAATAAAAGCATCAATAGTATAGTGCCGAAACAATCGAAGGTTCGGCAGGATAACATATCCGTTACAACACCGTGGTTAATTCCATTGACGTACTGATTTACGTTGCAGACAGGGAGCTTTAGGGCTATTTTGCGCAGGATGCGCGGGATTGTGCTTATACGCAATCCAACACTTTGGTTCAGTAAATGTTACCGTGAAAGTGCATGAAGACCTACGAGGTTTTTAAAACCTCGTAGGTCTTTCACGCTTTTATTTTCCGCGTTGAAAGGTTTTTTTATGATAGTTGGGTTGGAGTTGCTGCAATCTGACCGACTGCCAGAGAATACTTATGGTTGCAAAAGCCAGGCAGCGTGGCTAGGTATTTTTGTAAACCAGCAGAATCAATACTATTCAGGCCAAAAAGCGTTGCTCATTTTGCAATGAGATTATTCCACCATTTTCGACACGATTGCGGCCATTGCGTTTGGCTTTATACAAGGCTGAATCAGCCAAATTGATCAGACGGGAGGAAATATCCTTGTCGATTGGTACTAAAGCCGGATCGAAAAAATAGGTTGATGAACCGATGGAAATAGTCACAGAAATCGACCCTTCATCAAGTTTTATAATCAGTTTTTGAATAGTCTTGCGAATGCGTTCGGCAATTTCAAAAGCCATCATTTCGCCGATATTGGACAATAAAGCAACAAATTCCTCTCCGCCATAGCGGGCTAACACATCATTGCTGCGCAACTGGGTTTTGATGGCGCTTGCCACTGCGCACAGCACTCTGTCGCCGGCCTGATGCCCCTGATTGTCATTAACACGCTTGAAAAAATCGATGTCCAGAAACAGGCAAGAGATAGGATCAGAATTTCTTCGGCAACGATCCAGTTCTTCGCCTATCCGTTGCTCAAAAAAACGCCGGTTATTGACGCCGGTCAAACTGTCAATGAAACTGGTTCGTCTGATGGTTTCAAAGTTAATATTATTTTCCAGACAGACGCTGACAACCGATACCAGGTGTTCAATAAAATCGGTTGCCATCTTGTCGGAAAAGCGATCCGCCTGATAACTGCCCAGGTTTAATGTCCCCAAATATTTGCCGCGCCGATTCAAGGGCGTAATGGCAACACTGGCGGGTTTTATGTCAAATTTTGAAAAAAAATCAGCGCATTTGGCATTATTGTAAACACCAATATAAGGGTTGACGGCTCTACCAAACGTAGATAGCAACAATTGTTTATTATCGAGAAGAATCAAACCTTTTTTGCTACTGGATTCATACCCTTCTTCGTTCAAAAATTTGGCGATTTCCCCTTTTTCATCAACCAGACATAAACTGATGATATCCAGATCAAAGAAATGTTTGGCATCTTCCAGGATATGGTCAATCATTTCGGCTAATGAATTGAGATTTAATAATCTCATTTCAAATGCCTGAAACCTGTACAAGGAAGCGCTATTTTGCTTGACACGCTCTAACATGCTTTCCAAATGGCTTTGCAACACGACCAGGTCGGTATTTAAATCATTTTCCAATGTAATTTCTCGGAGATAGCACTTGTCAAGCAGTGATTAACTTCAATTAGAGAGAAGCCAAAGCATGAGTAAGTTCAATAAATATAACTTCTTATCCGGCGCAGGCAACTGAAGTAAAATTAGAGCCAGGATAACATTAATTTGCGGTGTAATAGGCTGATTCTTTTGTGGACTATCGAGCTTTCAGATTGAAGTGTGTTCGTCAGGGTTATTGTTGTCCGCTTTTCCAAATGGACAGCAGTAACCAAACTCCTCCTATAGTGGCAAAGGTGTATCCCAGAAACCCGAACGCGGGTAAGCCAAATAACTCCGGCCCCCCTGTTACTGTCATGATAATGGAAGAACCAATAATGAGCGCGGCTGTCACTATACCCATGGTTAACCGGCTAATGGCATTATCAATACTATTAACATAGTGATCCAGACGCCTGACGGTAATGTCAACCTGAATGGCTCCCTTTCTGGATGCGCGCAACAGTTTACGCAGATCTTTAGGCAAGCTTGACAACAGATCGGCGACGCTGATCAGGTTGCGCCATCCCCGTTTGGCGATAGCCTCCGGTTTGTAGCGCTCCATCATGATTTTCTGGACATAGGGAGCAGCGAAAACCAGCGTATTGAATTCCGGATTAAGATGTCTGCCGAGACCATCCAGGGTAATATACGCTTTGATTAACAAAGCGAGATCGGCAGGCAATATCAACTTATGGTCTCTTAATATTGCCATCAGATCACTCATCATGGCGGTAAGGCTTAAATCCTTTAGCGCCAGCGAGCTATATTGATCAACAAAGGCTTCAATCTCGATAGTCAGCACTTGTTCATCGGTATAAATATTGTCCGACCAGTCTTCGAGTATCTCGGCCACTTTGGAAGGCAGGTGATTGGTCATGCCATACAGCAAGCTGACAACCTGCTCCCTGCGCTCTTCGGTCAATCGACCAACCATACCGAAATCGATAAACGCCAATTTATTATCCTGCAGATAAAACACATTGCCGGCATGCGGATCGGCATGAAAAAAGCCGTCTTCCATGATCATCTTAATGATGGCTCTGGTGCCGCGATCAGCCAGCAGTTTTCTGTCTAGTCCCGCTCTCTCCACAGCCGCTAGATCTCTGCCTTGAATACCTTGAATATACTCTTGCACATTGAGCCGTTCACCGGTCCACTGCCAATAAACGTTAGGAATCCTGATATTGAGATCATCTGCTAAATTGGCGGCTACCCGTTCGGCATTTCTACTCTCAGCGGCGAGATCGAGTTCGCGGCGTAATGATTGGTTAAATTGACGGAGGACTTCTTTCGGATGAAAGCGACGAATATCGGCGGATTCAGATTCAGCAACATCAGCAATACGTTGTAAAAGCCGTAAATCGGCTTCAATGATTTTACGCAGCCCGGGTCTGCGAATTTTCAAAATAACCGGCGTTCCATCCTTGAGTACGGCTTTATGAACCTGGGCAATTGAAGCGGCAGCAAGGGGGTGTTTTTCGACTTCCGAGAAAAAGTCAGCAATACTACCACCAAGATCTTCTTCCAGCTGGGGTAGCAATTCCTCAAAAGGTATGGGAGGCGCCTGATCCTGAAGTTTTTCAAATTCGGCAATATATTGAGGCGGAAATAAATCAACACGTGTCGCAAGGATTTGTCCCAACTTGATGAATGTAGGCCCCAAGTCTTCCAGCGCACGGCGTATGCGCTGCGGCGTGTCGAGTTTGATATATTCTTCAGTTTGATGCCAATGCAGCGCTCTACCTGCACGTTCCAATGCCTGGCCAACCCCCAAACCACGAACAAAGCTGCCAAAACCATAGCGGATTAATACCGAAGCAATATCATGAACTCTACCCAGGTCCCGGGCCGCATTTAACATTTCCCAAAGCATATCGTTCTACTTGGCTTTATTTTTTGGAACGAGATGACTGTAAACTTTCTGCGATACCCAATAAAATACCACTACCTATCTGCGCTAAAGTGGAAGCTGTACTTACCGTGCTTGATGTAATTATGTTTTTACTTATCTGCGGCAAGTCTTTCAAGGCGTCCAGGGCAGTTAAGGTTTGTTTGCCAACCGCCGTTCCGCTTTGCCCTGAATGAGTGATAAAGTCGCTAATAATGTCGGCAACCAGCTGATTACTCCCTTTGGCAACCTTCGCCAGAGTGTCGAGAAACGATCCCTCCATCTCTTGTAAATTTTTGATGGCATCATTCAAATCATGTTCAGAATAGTCACTAACCCGGGAAGATGCCTCTTCTATAGCCAATTTTGATGCTTCTGCAGCCATTGCCAAAGCATCATCCAATGCTGTGACTGCCTGCAAAAAGACCTCTTTGCCATGCTCACCATGAGTCGCCATACCCTCATTAATACCTTGACTGACAGCCTCGGTAACACTTTTAATATTTTCTATATCCAGTTGGTGTTGTGTCAGTGCTTTCAGGGTAATATCCTTGATCTTTTGATGAACGTCAGCTCCCGATTTTACCGTTGCTTGTACCGTATTTTTAACATCTTGTTGGTTTATTTCAGTCATAATCATTCTCCATATCAATATATAAAAAATTTTGTAATCGAATTTTAAAAATGATAATACGCTAGATTTAACGGCCTAGAAATACCATAGGTCAGGTCTGCAAACATTATCTCATGCAAAACACCACATAAGCTTCCATCATATCATCTAAATTAAATAACCCGGAAAGATGAGAAGGTATGTGGCGATATCTTGTTGTATCATCTCGACCAAAGTAAAAAATCTTAAGGAATGGTAATTAAATAAGTTGAACAGAAGCAAATTTAAACCGACACGGAA
>CAYVFT010000101.1:0-4062 GCA_964450225.1 uncultured Crenothrix sp.
CGCGAATGAACAACGGTAAACCATGACAGAATATCGCCGCTTTCAACATCCTGGCGCCACTTGGTTTTTTACGGTCAATTTGGCCGAGCGTCGTGGCAATCGGCTATTGACCGATCGTGTCAATGCGTTGAGGGCAGCGTTTATCGATGTGAAACATGAACATCCGTTCAAGATTAATGCGGTGGTCATCTTGCCGGATCATTTGCATTGCATCTGGACCTTGCCGGAAGGGGACTCGGACTTTTCCACTCGTTGGGGACTCATCAAGGCGCATTTTTCTCGGCAAATTGCAAAAGGCGAAAGATTCTCCAAAAGTCGTGAAAAGCGGGGAGAACGCGGATTATGGCAACGGAGATTTTGGGAACACCTGATTCGCGACGAAACGGATTATCGGCAACATGTAGATTACATTCATTGTAATCCAGTCAAGCATGGTTGGGTGCGATGCGTTAAAGAGTGGCCGCATTCAAGCTTTCATCGGTATGTGACATCAGGGGTTTATGCCGAAAACTGGGGTAACGGCATCGATTTGCCGGACGTAACGGCAGATGAATGACTCGAACGATGCGGTTCGTTCCTCACCGCATCCTACCGCGCTAAGCTAGCCCATTCATCCTGAAAGTCATACAATATATTTAGTATATATTTATCAGGAATTTCTCATGCAAACTGCAAAGTTATTTCAGAATGGTCAAAGCCAGGCTGTCAGATTACCTAAATCATTTCGTTTTGAAGGCACGGAAGTATCGATTAAACAGGTTGGTGAAGGTATTTTATTATTACCTCTAAAGCATTCTGCGGAACAACTGATAAAACTACTAGATAGCGTGGATGAACCAATTGCCTTGGAAAGAAATCAACCTCTCGAAAATGACTCACGAGATTTTGAATGATTTTTATGCTGGATACCAATATCTGCATTTGTTTATTAAATCGCAGAACCGGCTATGAAAATATTCTTGCTCGAATCGATGGCCTGGCTTATGAACAAGTGGTTATTTCCTCACTGACTTTGGCTGAGTTGAAGTACGGTATCGCCAAAAGTGTCAAGAAAGAAGCCAATCGAATTAAACTCGTCTATTTTTTGTATCAATTTGAGTGCCTGCCTTTTGATGCCGAAGCGGCGTCATATTATGGTGACATCAGAATTCAACTGGAATCCAGAGGTACGCCAATAGGTCCGTTAGATACCTTGATTGCTGCGCATACACTTAGCCTTGCCGCCACTATTGTGACCAATAATTTGCGGGAATTTGAACGCGTGGATGGTCTTGCGATTGAAAACTGGATAAACTGAATTTTGAATTCAGAAAAAACCAGGTAAAAAACTGAATAAATAACAGGGCTTATGAAAGTTCCTGAAGCATTAAGAAGAATGGAGATAAATAGTGAAATCAAGTGATAGCCAAACATGGACAACTGAACAATCAGCGCAAACTTACGCGATAGATCATTGGGGGAATGGCTATTTTTCCATTAATGCCGATGGGCACGTGTCTGTAAAACCCTGTTCAGATAAAGATATTGATCTGGATTTATTTGAAATTGCGCAATCGCTGAATGATAAAAACCTGTCCTTGCCCGTGCTGGTGCGGTTTACCGATATTTTGAAAGATCGCGTTAACCGCTTGTCTTGTGCGTTTCAAAAAGCCTGTGTCAATAATGGTTATCAGGGCAGCTATACGCCCGTATATCCGATAAAAGTCAATCAGCAGCGCCAGGTTGTTGAAGGTATTTTGGCGGCAGACAACATTGGCCTGGAAGCGGGCAGCAAGCCGGAATTGCTGGCGATCATGGCATTATCCAATCATGGTGTAGTGGTGTGTAACGGCTATAAGGACAGAGCCTATATTCGTCTTGCACTGATTGGCCTGAAAATGGGCCTGAATCTTTATCTGGTGATTGAAAAACCGCTGGAGCTTGAATTGGTTATTGAAGAAGCTGCACGGCTTAATATTAAACCTCAATTAGGGGTAAGAGTTCGACTTTCCAGCATCAGCGCCGGAAAATGGCAAAACAGCGGCGGCGAAAAATCCAAATTCGGCTTGCATGCCCATGAAGTGCTACAGCTGATTGAGCGCCTGAAACAAAGCAGTTTACTTGACACCCTGAAACTGATGCACTTTCACATGGGTTCACAAATTGCCAATATTCACGATATAAAAATAGCGCTGAAAGAAGCCGGGCAATTTTATGTTGAACTGCACCGCTTGGGCGCGCAGATAAAAATTGTCGATGCCGGCGGTGGCTTAGGCGTTGATTATGATGGTAGCCGTTCTCGGCGCGAATCGTCAATCAATTACAGTCTGGATGAATATGCGCAAAATATCGTGCGCAGCTTTGCTGATATTTGTGCTGAAAAACAGGTTCGGCAGCCTGACATCATTACTGAATCAGGCCGTGCGCTCACTGCACATCATGCGGTATTAATCACCAATGTTACTGATATTGAATCTGTCTATAGCAACGACGCTGAATTATTGGCACTGCCGGATTCGAGCAACTGGGTAGAGCACTATCATGATGCCCAATTTTCTTTATCAGAAGCCCGCGCGCAATTTGCCCAGGATAAGCTCAGTATTAATGACTTGGCCCAAGCGGAGAATGACTATGCGATTCTTTGTCAGCAGATTAAAAGCAAGTTGAATCCCAATAGTCAGAGTGAGGCCACTATTCTGCTGGAACTGAATGAAAAACTGGCTGATAAGGTTTTTTGTAATTTTTCCCTGTTTCAGTCCATGCCCGACATCTGGGGTATAGATCAAATTTTCCCGATCATGCCGATACACAGATTGAATGAACAACCTTTGCGCCGAGCAGTGATTCAGGATTTAACCTGTGATTCCGATGGCCGCATCGACCAATATGTAAATGGACAAAATATTGAAAATACGTTGCCTCTGCATGATATCGACAGCAATGAACCGTATCTTATCGGCTTTTTTATGGTCGGCGCCTATCAGGAAATATTAGGCGACATGCACAACCTATTTGGTGATACCCATTCTATTAATATTAAACTGGATGACAACGGCTATCATTTTTATGACTTGCAGGAAGGTGAGCATGTCAGCGATTTGCTGGATTATGTGCATATCAGCAGCGAGGAGTTGAAAGCGGCCTACCGGGACAAACTTGCAAAGAGTAATCTCAGTGAGCAACAGCGGCAAGACTTCGAACGAGAACTGATAGCCGGATTGAAGTCTTACACTTATCTGGAAAAATAAAATGAAAGCAGGCATGATCGGCTTGGGAGCAATGGGTTTGGGTATGGCCAGAAATCTTGCCAAAGCGGGATATTTAACGGCTGTCTATAATCGTACCGCTGCAAAAACGTCAGAATTTAATGCGGCGGTTTTCGATCAGCCTGAAGCATTGGCTGCAGAAGTTGATATTGTGCTGATATGCGTTTCAGCCGACCAGGATGTTTTAGATATTGTTGAGGCGATAGCAAAAACAATAAAACCCGGTTCCATCGTTGTTGATATGTCTACCGTAAGCAGCGAAACTGCAATAAAAGCGGCCGCGTGTCTGGTAAAAAAACAGGTTGCCTTTCTGGATGCTCCCGTATCAGGCGGTGTAGAAGGTGCAAAAAACGGCACACTGGCTATGATGGTAGGCGGTGAACTGGCCGCGCTTGAACAAGCCAGACCAGTACTGGAAGCCATGGCCGCGCGTATTATTCATATTGGCGGAACCGGTTCGGGTCAGGCTACCAAAGCAGTCAATCAGATTATGTGTGCGGGCATCAATCAGGCAGTAACTGAAGCCTTGGTCTTTGCGCAGGCTCAAGGTTTACCAATGGATAAAGTCATTGATGCGATTTCAGGAGGTGCAGCTGGCAACTGGTTTCTTGAGCATCGCGGCTCGACCATGGTCAAAGGCGCTTTTGCACCTGGATTCAAGCTTGCACTACATTACAAGGATTTAAAAATATGCCAGGAAATGGCCGCTAAAACAGGTGTTCCAATTCCTTTAACCGATATGACTGTTACCGATTATGAGCAGTTAATGGCTGAAGGATATGGAGAAGAAGATATTTCGGCGCTGTATCGGCTGAAA
>CAYVFT010000101.1:4162-13511 GCA_964450225.1 uncultured Crenothrix sp.
GTTAATGGCTGAAGGATATGGAGAAGAAGATATTTCGGCGCTGTATCGGCTGAAATGATTAATCCCTGAAATTATCATATTGCAACGGCATTTCCAGCTTTTCATCTTTCAACATTTGAATAACTTCTTGCAAATCATCACGTTTTTTGCCTGTCACTCTGACTTTATCCCCTTGAATCGACGCTTGAACTTTTAGTTTTTTGTCTTTGATGAGTTTGACAATCTTTTTTGCCAGTAGTGTATCCAGGCCTTGTTTTAATGTGATTTCCTGGCGCATCATTTTACCACTGCCTTTAGCATCGCCTACGTCCATGCAGGCTACATCGACGCCGCGTCGACTGAGTTTTGAACAGACAACACTGAACATTTGTTGTAACTGAAAAGTTGATTCAGAAATCATGATCAGTTTGTCATCAGTCAGTTCAAAGGTCGAGTTTGAGCCCTTAAAATCAAAACGGGTAGAAACTTCTTTGTTCGCCTGGTCGACAGCGTTTTTAACTTCGTGTACATCAAATTCGGAAATAATGTCAAAGGAAGGCATGGGCTTAAGCTCAAGGTTGGTTAAAGGTTACATATTTTACAACGGTTTGCAGGTGTTGATAATATCAGCAACGGCTTTAATGCGGAGGCGCCGGATCGCCTCGCCAATTTTTTCGCCTTTAAGTTCGCTGTTCAGAATAGCAGACGTGTCCACGGATGCAGCTGCTTCAGCGGCCAGTTTTAGCATTTCGGCTTGAGGGTAGGGTGCATCTTCAAATCCTGTCCGGCCTTTTGCATCCGCTTCGCAAGCCAATAAAAACTGATTCAGCGTATTGCTAGATTTAAACGCGCCTAAGCCACCTAACATATCAGTTAATGTCGAAGCGCGTAATTCAAACGCTTTATGACAAAGCGTGTGATATTGCATGACGTGCATAGCTAATGCTTTGAACGCGTTTGGCACACGCAAACGGGCGCATAATTTTTCCAGAATTTGAAGACCGATTTTTTCATGGCCGTAATGATGTGGCCAATTTTCTTTTGGAGTCATGCCTTTGCCCAGATCGTGGACTAATGCCGCAAATCTGACTTCAGGGTTAGACGATAATAGAACTGACTGTTCCAGGCACAGCATACTGTGCAAGCCGGTATCGATTTCCGGGTGATGTTTTTCTGGCTGCGGTATACCAAACAGGCGGTTTATTTCAGGGAAGATTTTTTCCAGTGCGGTACAGTCTTTTAAGGTGTAGAAGAATGCCGATGGTGCCTGCTCTTTGAGTGCCTTAATTAATTCCGCCCATACCCGCTCGGGCACAAGGTAATCGACTTCTCCTGCTGCGACCATGGATTGCATTAGTTTTCTGGTTTCTTCAGCGAGCGTAAAACCAAGATGTCCGTAACGTGCCGCAAAACGCGCCACCCGGAGGATGCGCACTGGATCTTCTGTGAAAGCGGGTGAAATATGGCGGAAAATCCGCTTTTTCAGATCCTGTTGCCCGCCATAAGGATCAATGAGCTGCCCATTTGGAGCCATTGCAATTGCATTGATGGTCAGGTCACGGCGTTTTAAATCCTCGTCCAGAGTGACTTTGGGGGAGGCATGAATGGTAAAACCTTTATAGCCCGGTGCGGTTTTTCTTTCCGTTCTCGCCAGTGCGTACTCATCATGGCTTTGCGGGTGCAGAAATACCGGGAAATCTTTTCCAACGGGCCGAAATCCTTGTTTCACCATTGATTCAGGCGATTCTCCAATCACTACCCAGTCCTTTTCAATGACTGGAAACCCAAGTAATTTATCGCGTACAGCACCACCAACAAGGTATATTTCCATTTACTTAAATATCATGTTGTTTGAATGTTGAGGCTAGAATAGCACAGGCTCTTTTAAAATTAAGCTCTGAGGAAGTCAAATAGAACTTTTGGTGATGCCGTTTTGATCGCGTACAATGCGACAATTTAACATTGGATAAGGTGTTCATAATTATGACGGACAAAAAAAACACTATTGATGACCAGTGGAAGGATAAATTAACGCCGGAACAATTTAGTATTTGTCGATTAAAGGGCACCGAACCACCTTTTACAGGAAAATATACTGATTGCAAAAAAGTGGGCATTTATCATTGTATTTGTTGCGGAAGTCCTTTGTTTGATTCTGAGACCAAGTTTGATTCAGGTTCGGGTTGGCCAAGTTTCTGGTCTGATTTGCCTGAGGGTAGTGTGAATGAACATGTTGATACCAGTCATAATATGCGTAGAGTCGAAGTGATCTGTAAAGTTTGTGATGCACATCTTGGTCATGTGTTTGAAGATGGCCCGGAGCCCACAGGACGACGTTACTGCATTAATTCTGCCGCCTTGGAATTAAAAGAAAAATTATGAGTGCTCAGCAACAGGTGCAAAACCTACTGGATTTTATTGATGCCAGTCCCAGTCCATGGCATGCGGTAAAAAGCGTAGAAGATCAGCTAGTGTCTTATCAGTTTGTCAAATTACATGAAGCAGCAAAGTGGAAGTTGGAGTCAGGTGGGCGTTATTACGTTATCCGCGACGATTCCTCTATTATTATTTTCGTACTGGGACAAAAACCCTTGGTCGACACGGGGTTTAAAATTATCGGTGCACACACCGATTCCCCTGGATTAAGAATAAAGCCTAATGCCGCCAGTGGCACGGATGGTTTGTTGAGGTTGAGTGTTGAAGTTTATGGTGGGCCTATTATCGCCACATTCACCGATAGGGATTTGAGTCTTGCCGGGCGGATCAGTTATAAAGACGATCAAAATAAAATAGTTAGCCTTTTAGTAAAATTTGACAAGCCTTTGTTAAGATTGCCTAATCTTGCAATTCACATGAACAGAGCGGTTAATGAAGAGGGCTTAAAGCTACATAAGCAGAATGAGTTACCTTTAATTTTATCGGGTTTGACTGAAGAATCCTTGCCGGAAGCTTATTTTTCAGAACTAATGCAACAAAAATCAGGCTGCGAAGCAGAGCGTATTTTATCTTGGGATTTGGCTGTGTTCGACACACAAAAAGGTGTGTTCTGGGGGGCAAGTGATGAATTTTATGCTGATAGCCAGTTGGACAATTTAGCCTCTTGTCATGCCGCATTACAGGCTTTGCTAGATGATTCAGTGCTAGAAAACGATCATACATTAGTTTGCGCATTCTTTGACCATGAAGAAATTGGCAGCGAAAGTAATAAAGGCGCTGATGGCAGCTTTCTCACAGATGTTCTTCAACGAATTGCTTTAGCATCTGAATCCGATAGAGAAGATTTTGCCAGGGCCTTGGCGCAAAGTTTTATGATCAGTGCCGATATGGCTCATGCCTACCAACCTAATTTCCCCTTAGCATACGATCAAGATCACAGGGTTACTGTGAATAAAGGTCCAGTAATCAAGGTTAATGCTAATCATCGATACAGTACGGAAAGTGTTTCACAGGCAATGTTCATTGACTGGTGTGAGCAAGCGGGTGTGCCTTATCAGAAGTACACACATCGTTGCGATCTGGCTTGCGGTAGCACTATAGGGCCAATAACGTCAGCCAGGATGGGTATCCGTTCTGTCGATGTTGGTAGTCCACTATGGGCCATGCATAGTATCAGGGAAAGTGCCGGAGTTCTGGATCATGGTTATATGATAAAAGCGATGAAACGATTTTTTGCCAAATAGCCAGTTTTGCTGACATAGACTAAGCTTGGAATCTTCAATAATAAAAATACAGCGGGTACAGCATTGCAATTTTCAGACTCTTTTCACGACCTACGCAAGATGAATAAATGAAACACATCAGCGTACTATGGATTTTAGGCTGTTTATTATTTTCGCAGTTGCTTGTTGCAGACAATTCCTCTGTCGAATATAAAATAAAGGCAGGTTATTTATATAACTTTACAAAATTTATTACTTGGAATTTAGACGAAGCTGAAACTTTTAATGTTTGTATTGTGGGGGACGATCCTTTTGGTGAAATAATTGATCCCATTGAAGACCGGCGGGTAGGGCCCTTGCCTATTAAATTGATTAGATATACGAGTCTTGAAAATATAAATAAAGAGCCGCACTGCCATATCCTTTTTATAAGTTCCTCTATTAAAGATATGTTGGCTGGCACGAACTTTAATAACACATTAATAGTGGGCGAAAGCGAAGAGTTTATAAAACAAGGAGGAATGATACCTTTCGTCAACAGGCAGGGTAAAATAAAATTACAATGCAATGTGGAAAGGATAAAACAGAGCGGATTGAAAATCAGTGCAAAATTGATAGAAGTCTGTGAAGTGGTTCAGGGAGGCAACGATGTTTAAATCTGTTGGTGACCTGTCAATTAAGCGAAAGCTGCTGCTGACTTTAATTTTCCCCAGTGTCATATCGTTATTTTTTGCCGGCTTGTTTTTATTATTGCTTGAAATTTCAGAATTTCAGAAAAATACCCGTGATGATTTGTCAACATTAGCAACTATTATAGGTAATCGTAGTACCGCAGCATTGATGTTTCAGGACGTTGAGTTAGCAAAGGAGAACCTGGCTGTACTCAATACACTACCGGAAGTGCAGGCTGCCTGTCTTTATGATGCACGTGGCGCTGTTTTTGCTCAGCTATTGAAAAAAAGCCACAAAGAATTGATATGTCCTGTTTCTATTGAAGATGAAAAGACCCGATTTGAAAATGTGCATTTACTCATAGTTCAGCCGATTGTTGTTGATGCAGAAATGCTGGGCACTGTTTATATACATGCTGATTATACCCTGTCGTATTGGCGAAAAATACAATTTACCGGGTTACTATTTTCAGTATTAGTAGGTGTATCAATACTGACCTTCTTTTTATCAGCACCACTGTTAAGGCTTATTTCATCACCCATAAAAAAACTGGTGAATACCGTTAAAGCTATCAGCACCACGAAAAATTATTCGTTGCGAGCAGTTAAAATGAATAATGATGAATTGGGTGTTCTGGTTGATGCATTCAATGATTTGATAGGTACAGTTGAAACCCAAAATCAGTCTTTGACACGGGCAAAAGACCGCTATTTGGCACTTTATCATGACAATCCGACCATGGTTTTTAATCTTTCCGAGTGCGGAGTTATCTTATCGGTTAACCGAACCGGAGCTAAACAGTTGGGCATGGCTGTAGAGGAATTACAAGGTTGTTCGATATTTCATTTTATTCATCCAGTCGATTTACCAGTTATGCATGCTTTGGTTGACCATTGCTCGCTAAATCCTTTGTCAGTACATAAACAGGAACTTAGGCAGGTTTGTCAGAATGGACGGATTATTTGGGTAAGGGCAACCGCCAGATTAGTTGAAACTGAAAATCAGCAAAGCAGTTTATTACTGGTTTGTGAAGATGTAACAGAGGCTCACGATTTGAGTGAGCAAATTGCATATCAAGCCAGTCATGATACCTTGACGGGGCTTGCAAATCGCAGTGAATTCGATAGACATATTAACGAATTGGTGGCATTGGTTCGCGTGGATAACTCTGAGCATGCCTTGTGTTATCTGGATTTGGATCAATTTAAAGTGGTTAACGATACCTGCGGACACCTTGCCGGAGATGAATTGCTTCGACAATTGGGCGATTTGTTAAGAAAAAATTTACGCAGGCATGATTTTGTGGCTCGTTTGGGCGGTGACGAGTTTGGTGTATTGATGTATGACTGTTCGCTTTGTGAGGCGTTTCAAGCTTGCGAAAAATTACGCGATATGATCAGGGATTTTCATTTTGGTTGGGAAGACAGAAGTTTCAACGTCGGTGTCAGTATCGGTGTTTCATCTATCAATGCAACAAGTGGCAATGCTGTAGATCTGCTTAAAGAAGCCGATGCCGCCTGTTATGCAGCTAAAGACAAGGGACGAAATCGCGTGCATGTTTTCCGCCCTGATGATGAAGAATTAGCGCTAAGACACGGAGAAATGCAGTGGGTATCAAAAATACAGAGGGGGCTGGAACAAAATCGATTTTGTCTTTTCGGGCAACCGATAGTTCCATTTCTGGATCAGGATGATGGGTTACATTTTGAAACTTTGATTCGTTATCGGGATGATAAAGGCAATATTATCCCGCCCGGTGCTTTTTTACCTGCAGCAGAACGTTATAATCTGGCCTCTGCACTGGATCGATCGGTCATCAGTCATCTATTCGAGTGGATTGTCAATAAACCGGGTTTTCTGGATAACCTGTCTGTTTGTTCCATTAACTTGTCCGGTGTGTCTCTATCGGATGAATCCATGCTGGCGTTTATTTCAGAACAATTCGGTTTGTGGCCTATTCCAACATATAAAATCTGTTTTGAGATAACGGAAACAGCAGCAATTGCCAATTTATCGTGTGCAACCAAATTTATTAATCAACTAAGAGAGCGTGGTTGCTTGTTCTCACTGGATGATTTTGGAAGCGGTTTGTCTTCTTTTGCTTATTTAAAAAACCTGCCAGTTGATTTCCTTAAAATTGACGGTTTATTTGTCAAGGATATTGTGGAAGATGATGTTGATCATGCCATGGTGAGAGCAATTAATGAAGTTGGTCATATTATGGGTAAAAAGACTATAGCTGAATTTGTTGAGAATGAGAAAATCTTCAACTTGCTAAATAAACTGGGCGTAGATTATGCGCAAGGATATGGTATCGGTAAGCCAGTACCTCTGGATGAGCTTACGCTGATAAAACCCTTTACGGGGACATTAAAATGAACGTTAAATTTGTCTTAACTATTAGCTGGTTAATGTCTATCAGCTACTTCAGTTCATTTGCTGAAAGCGCTGAAGACTTTATGGATAAGTCTCTCGATGAATTAGGCGCCATTCCTGTTACTACTATTGCTACAGGGACGTCAAAACCAATTTTTCAGTCTGCTGCGGTAACCAGTGTCATCACCGCCGAGCAAATTAAATCCATGGGTGCTACTCAACTGCATGAGGTTCTGGAAACAGTACCGGGGGTTCATGCCAGTCTCCAGCAAGATAACTATGATTATAATTACAGTTTCCGCGGTATCCGCAATACGCAAAACTCACAAGTTTTGATGCTATTAAACGGCACCCGCATTACCGAACCTTTCAGTGGCACATTAATGACAGGTACGGAGTTGCCTGTCGAAGCTATTCAGCGAGTAGAAGTTATTCGGGGGCCTGGCTCTGCATTGTATGGCGCGGATGCGTTTGCAGGTGTTATCAATATCATCACAAAAAATGCCAAAGATATCAACGGCGCGGCACTTGGTGCTCGTGTAGGTGACCATAGCACTCAAAGTGGCTGGGGACAGTATGGTGATCAATGGGCAGGCTGGGATGTTGCGACCAGTCTGCAATATCAGCATACCAGTGGCGATGGTGGTCGTATTGTTAATGCCGATACTCAAACGCTCTTTGACGATGCGCTTAAAACACATGTCTCTCATGCTCCAGGTGCACTGAATACGCGCTATGAAACTCTCAACGGCCATCTTAATCTACAGCGCAAGTATTGGGATATTGGTTTCTGGGCTTTTAATTCAATTAACGCGGGCACACGTGCGGGTGCTGCTGGGGCATTGGATCCAAATGGCAAAGGCAATGGTGAACAATATTTAGGTGATGTACGGTTTTCCACAGAAGACTGGCTTGATAACTGGGAACTGATGGCTCATGCCAGTTATCTGCAAACTGATGTTCAGGTTCAAGCACAGCTATTCCCTGATAACGCTTTATTACCAATAGGTCCTGATGGCAATATTAATCTCTCCCCTTCAAGTTCATTGGTTTTGTTTCCTGATGGATTCAATGCTGATATCGGTCGAATACAGAGGATTCCTTCAATTGAATTGGGCACAGTCTTCAAAGGACTGGACAATCATATTCTGCGCTTTATCGCCGGTTTTCGTTATGAACAATTTAGCTCAAGCGAAAGTAAAAATTATGGGCCCGGGGTAATCGACGAGAAAAAAGTAAAATTTCTCTCGCCACCTGCAATTAATATTGTAAATGGCACATTAACGAATGTAACGGGAACAGAATTTGTCTATTTGCCGGATACTGATCGGACAATCTGGTCTTTGGTAGCGCAGGATGAATGGCAGCTCGCTGATGATTGGCAGTTGACTGCAGGAGTACGTTATGATGATTATTCTGATTTTGGTGGTACCGTTAATCCGCGTGTTGCTCTGGTTTGGGATATCAATGAACAAGTCACCAGCAAGCTATTGTATGGAAAGGCGTTTAGAGCGCCCAATTTTGCAGAACAATATACTCAGAATAATCCGGTGGTGCTGGGCAATAAAAATTTAAATCCGGAAACCATCAATACTTATGAATGGGCTTTGGATTACCGGCCAATTTCATCATTGAGAACCGCTGTCAATTTGTATTATTATCAAATAAATAATCTCATATCGGCAGTGCCTGATGTAGTTAGGCAAACAAACATATATCGGAATAGTGGTGATCAAAATGGTTATGGAAGCGAGCTGGAATGGAACTGGCAAGCCAATGAACAATTAAATGTGAAGGGTAATTATGCATGGCAACATTCCACCAATGAAGAAACCAATCAACCGGTGAAGGGTGTGCCCGAACACCATGTTTATGTTGCTTTTCAGTGGCAATTTATGCCGAACTGGCAATTCCAGCCCCAGCTTAACTGGATAGGAGGTAGAACCAGTTTACCAGGCGATAACCGGAAGTTGAGCGATTATGAAACAATCGACTTTACGTTGCGAGGTAAAAAACTGTTCGGACATGTCGATCTCGCTGCCTCTTTACGCAATGCATTCGATACAAATTATTATGAACCCGCTGCTATCTAATTGCCTCAAAATTTGCCGATGCCGGGAAGAAGCTTTTATCTTGAAGCATCGGTTAACTTCTGATTCCGCTCTATAGTTAATGGCCTAAAGCTCTTTTATGAGAGAACTCCATTTCCTGAGGAATTAAAATAGCTGAAGCATATACACTTTTTTGTGGGATCGGCTTTAGCTGCTCCCAAGATGTTCAAGGTTATTTAGTAAAGAAAATCAAAGGGCTTGAACAAAGCTGTTTGCTGGGTTCATAAGCGTAGCATATCTATTAAAAGATGCGGATCAATCGATTATCAATAATAGTTCTGTTGACAACGCCGCTAGAGTTGCTCTTCTTCGGTTGTATGTATTAAAGGGGATGCTGAAAACCAATAAATCAGTTGCAACATAAGGTTTGTTGAAAAACCCGGACAAACTGACCGAAACCCAAGCAGAAAGGCTTGAACGTTTGCTGGCTGAAAATACGAATATGAATACACTTTATGTGCTCAAGGAAGAGCTACAAGCACTTTGGAGCAATACTCAGAAGCTGTCTGGCAAAACATTAAACGCATTTTGCAAGTGTTAATTTCAACATGG
>CAYVFT010000102.1:0-13421 GCA_964450225.1 uncultured Crenothrix sp.
CTTGCACAGCAGGATTTACCTTGTCAACTCATCGCAATAGCCAGCCCTGAATTGTTAGTGCAGCGCGCCAAGCAGTTAGGCTTACCGATCCAGATTAACGAATTTGACAGCTCTTTGTCTCCGACAGACCAGAGAGCTGGATGCTTGACGGTATTGCCGGTCGAACTCCCAGAACCAGTTCTATGTGGACAGACAAACCAGCTGAACAGCCGTTATGTATTAAAAACTATTACTAAAGCAACAAAAGGTTGCATGGACGGGCTTTTTGATGCGATGGTCACCGGGCCTGTACATAAGGGTGTTATCAATGATGCCGGTTTCGCCTTTAGCGGTCATACCGAATATATTGCCGGGATTACCAGTGGACATCCGGTGATGATGCTGGCAACATCGGGATTACGTGTTGCCCTGGTTACGACTCACTTGCCGCTCGTTAACGTCAGTCCAGCCATCACTCATACGCGCCTAAGAACGGTTATTCGCATACTTGATCATGATTTGCGTACCCGATTTCACCTTGATAATCCAAAAATTCTGGTGTGCGGACTTAACCCTCATGCCGGAGAAAACGGCCACTTGGGCCGTGAAGAAATCGACATTATTGAACCGGTACTGGAAAACTTACGCCAACAGGGTTTGAACCTACACGGGCCCCTCCCTGCAGATACTTTATTTACCCCCAAATACCTGGACACAGCGGATGCCGTGCTAGCCATGTATCACGATCAGGGCCTGCCTGTACTAAAATACCTGGGCTTTGGAAAATCTGTCAATATCACACTGGGACTCCCAATTATCCGCACCTCTGTCGATCACGGCACAGCTTTAGATCTGGCTGGCACAGGCAAAGCTGATCCTGGCAGCCTGTTTTTTGCACTGCAAACCGCATTAACAATGGCTACTAACAATTCCAGATAAAATGACACATACCCCACGCAAACGCTTTGGTCAGAATTTTCTGCATGACCACAACATTATTTACAATATACTCTCCAGCATTCAGGCAAAGCCCGGCGAACACTGGGTTGAAATTGGCCCTGGGCAAGGTGCGCTAACAGAGCCATTATTAAAACTGGGATTACGCCTTGATGTGGTTGAGCTTGACAGAGACCTGGTGGTGTTGCTGAAAGACAAATTCCGGCAACAAAGCCATTTACAAATTCACAGTGCAGATGCATTAAAATTCGACTTTTCAGCACTCGCAGAAGATAACGAAAAACTGCGTATTATCGGAAATTTACCCTATAACATTTCAACACCGTTAATGTTCCACTTGCTGGATAACTTCGCATGCATTGAAGACATGCATTTTATGCTGCAAAAAGAAGTGGTTGACCGGATTTGTGCGACTCCTGGCAGTAAAAAATACGGCAAACTCAGTGTCATGATGCAATATTATTGTGCAACGGAACTGTTATTTGACGTGCCTCCCGAAAGCTTTGACCCCGCACCTAAGGTCATGTCTGCAATGGTCAGGCTAGTACCGTATCAACAGCCACCAGTTTTGGTAAATGACATGGAGAAACTTAATAAAGTTGTATCACAGGCATTCTCGCAACGCCGTAAAACATTGCGTAATTCATTGCATAAACTCATAGATGAGGAGGCTATTATCGCCTTGAACATAGACCCTACATTAAGGGCTGAAGCACTCTCGCTTAATGATTTTGCAAAGCTGAGCAATCTACTACTAGAAAGATTCTGACCCTGCGACAATCTGTCACGCGGCAATTTGCCACATTCCTTCCATTAGGGTTTATCGTTAGAATATATGCAACTCTTGAGATGCAAACTTCCTCCTCGGAAATCAGAGTTTTATATCCTTCTCTTAATGCGGCCTAATTAGCCGCATTTTTTTTGCCTGCCGTTTTAACCTCAGCTTGAGAAATTCTGGCGCACGAAACAATTCGCATTCCATTGCTTAGTATTAAGAAAGCGCAAATTATAACCATCGAAATTTAGCGGGTCCCAAGCTGCATTGCTAACCAATATTTTTTAGCGATTATTTTGACCAATGCCTTCCTCTATGCCTTCACAATTAGCAAATTTCTATTCTTATGTTTCTAATATTACTAAATGGCGGTCAAATGAGGTTGGTGCACAAAGTTTTGTTTAGTGTCAAACTATGACGATTTTTGTTAATGACTTTTATGGGAACCACATGAACTACTGGCTAATGAAATCGGAAGCCGATGTATTTGGTATTAATGATCTTTATAAAAAGCCCGGCCAAACCGAGCATTGGGATGGTGTTCGTAATTATCAGGCCAGAAATATGATGCGGGATGACATGAAGTTGGGCGATCAAGTATTCTTTTATCATTCCAACTGCGATCAACCCGGTATTGTCGGTATTATGGAAGTGGTAAAGGAAGGCTATCCAGATCATACAGCCTTTGATCCTGAGGACATCCATTATGACCCTAAAAGTGATCCTGCCAAACCACGCTGGATGATGGTTGATGTCAAGTATGTAAAGACATTATCCCGTACCATTACGCTCAAAGAATTAAAGCTATACCCGGAATTGGCACGCATGGCACTGTTAAGGCGCGGCAATCGCTTATCGATAATGCCAGTGAGCGAAAAAGAATGGCATTTTATTCTTTCGCTGGAGGCAACTGTTCACTGAACCTTGCAAAAATTAATCGATTAATCTTTTTTTTCAACAAAAAACCATGACCTATAAATCAACAAGCCAACAACCGCTCCTATGACGTCAAAGCTGACGTCAGTCAATGAACCATGGCGGCCAGGCACGAATGTCTGATGCCATTCGTCCAGCAAGCCATAACCCAATGTCAATATTAACGCCAATAAATATTTGTAACCGGATTCGGCAACCCAATGGCGTAAGGCCCAAAACCAAAGGAATGCAAGCCCGCCATAAGCAGGTAAATGAAGAAAATTCTGAACGTCCGGAGATATCCACGCCAGCGGATTCAGCGTATCGTTTGCAGCGCCTTGGTCAGGAATTGAGGAAAGCCAAAAAATACCAGCCGTATAGAGAAGTGGCCAGATGACGCAGTATCGTGAATTGCAAGCAGGAATTTTGGCTGTATTTTTCATAGGATTACTTAATTAGTGTGCCGGATTCCGATGTACAAGGAGGAGATATAAATTCTAGCATTGTAGGTAAGTTTTGGATAGCAGCGAGGACGATAGATACTGTTTCAGCCCAACATTTACTACGCCATTGCGTTGGGTTGCGAAAAGATGCAAGCCAGCCTTAGTGAAAAATCTCGGCACAGACCGCTAACGGTAAAAATATAGAATCCAAAGCGAAACTTAAAGGCAGATCAACCAATGGATAACGCGGTGGTGCTACTTTAAATTTCCTGAGTGCTACATCGTTTTTTGCTAATGCTGCCCAATCAAGCCGGGTTCCACTATAAATGAACATACGCTGTGCCAAGGGGACACGAGCATCCAACGATTTGAAAGTAGCGCAACTGGACAGCCCTATCAGACAAATACCTCCACATACTAATCGCTTGAAAGTTTTCATCTCATACCTCTATTGGGTTTGCTAAATCCGAAGTGCGAATCCGCATCGAATCACAGGACTAATGTCTCGACGCTATTGGCTAATATGGCTCAACCAAATCTTTTCTTCAACCTCCAAAAAGCCATGGCGGAAACCAGAACCATACCGCAAGCGGAACCAATCAGTATCAACCCAAGAAACAAGGTTTGCCTGAACGTATAGTCCACCAATTCTTTGCCGCTGGCCTTGGTTTGTCGGGTCAGCGCATCCAATCGGGTTGACAGGCCGTCAAAGTTGGCTGGAGCCAGAGTCTGGTTGAAAGCTTGCAATAATTTCACCAAGTCTTGCGCGGTAGAGTTAATCTGCACAGCAGCGGCAGTGTAATCGTTAATACGGAAGGGCTCGGCGTTTGGATTCGATGGGCTGGCTTGGAGTTGCCGCACCACGTCCTGAAAAGATTTCAGGGTAGCGGTGGACGCATTAGACATCTGGTTGCCTGCATCCAGTGCTTTCTCGGTCTGTGTGGCTAGGCTGGTGAGTCCTGGCAGCTGCGCATTCAGGGCCTGGACGATCTGTTCACGCTCGGCGCTGATGAGTCCGGGCAAGCGCTCCGCCGTCTGGCTGAACCGGTCTGCCGATTCGGAAAGTTGGGTGGTGTTGGCCAGCAGTTTTTCCATCTGCGGCATTTCCGCCGTCTGGATGACCAGCAACTCGGTTTCCCAGCGAATCAGATTCGGCATGTGCCGTGCCAGGAACAAGCCACGTTCCGCGAACAATCGGGTGTTGGCCAGTTCGCGAGTGGCAGGGTCGAGTCCTGCCAATGGGTCGATGGCGAGCAGGTTGAAAACACTACTGGTTATCCCTGGCTGGGGGCGGCGGCTCATCTGTGCGACTTCGGACGCGAAGCCCAGCGATCCGAGATCACTGGGTGCACGCACATTCGGGTGTTGCTCGTGCCAGGTATTGATGGCTGCACGCAGTTCCGAGATCTGTTCTTTTTTCAACGTCGCCTCGGCAATCCGCCAAATCCCCTTTTCTACCTCTTGAGAAGCGAGCAGATAAGGTTTGGCTGATTCGCCGAAGAATTTGGGCATCCAAAAATCCTGGACGTTCATCCGGTTCAAGCTGGCGAGGATGACCATATCGAGTAGGTTGGCATAGGTGTTGTCGCCGGTGGCAATGGCCAATATATCGTTAGTGATGGCGATGCGGCGCATCAGAATGCTGCGCTGCCGGGGGGCCTGATCACCTTTTTGCTGCAACTTGCCGGCGGCGCGATTGAGCACTTCGATAGCATTGTCAGCAAACCGGAGTAACTCGGCTTGCAGTTCGACGGGATCGGGCGTACCGTTTTCCTGCTTGAGCGAAAGCATGGAGCGGATGCCCATTTCAGGCAATTCCAGGGTATTTTTGAGCAAACCACAACCGCCCGCGCTCAAAGTCATGGCGAGTAGCAGAACCACTTTAAGCAACCAACTAGGGGTAACCGGGCAGGAAGGCTGAAGCGCTGTGTGCATAAAGATATTGGTTCCTTAGGACATTTTTAGTAAACGAAAGCCAGCTGGATTGCCGCCTATTTGGCAACCTAATCTTTGCAATGTTCGTTGCCTTGTAATGGTTGTGCAACCCAGGGTCGATTTGAACAACCCATGGATTCACAAAAAGTGAATGACACAGTTGAAAACAATGTCGCGATTCGCTATCGCCTATTGCGCCTTGCGGGTTTCATTCATCGCCCCCGGCTGCTGGCCGCTCACTTCCATCACCATTCGTCAGCGGGGTTCGCTCGCTCAGCCAGCGTGCATGATGCTCGCGAATCAAGGAAATGGCCTCGTCAGCTGTACTCATACAACGTGGTATTGACAGATCCTCCGGATTGACAAGAGGAAGCTCGGGTCTAAGCATATGGATTTTCGCCCATTCCATGAGTTCGGACCACATCTTGCCTATAAGAATCAAAGGTGTATTCTGAACATGTCTGACCTGTAGCAATTGCCAGATCATACAGGTTTCAAGCACGGTACCGATACCGCCCGGCACCACCACGAAAGCGTCGGAAACGAGAACGAAATGGTGCAAGCGGCTAAAGAAAGTTTTATGCTCGAATACCTCATCCACAAAAGGATTGACTTCTTGTTCAAAAGGCAATTCAATGCGGATGCCAAGGGAGCGATCCTTCTCCGGTATTTTTACTTCGAAAGCCCCCTCATTGGCGGCTTGCATTAACCCCGGACCGCCACCAGTAACAATATCGCAACCCATTGCTGACAGTTCGCGCGCGAGGTAACGTACCTCTTCATAAACAAAGGAGCCAGGTTGAGCCCGCGCCGAGCCAAAGATGGTTACGCGGTAACACTCACGTTTTGAGGGGCGCAAACGGGTCAGATTATTGACTGTTTCCCACAGACGCAGCACTGTATCGACAAGAATTTGTCTAACACTTTCCTCATCGGCCAAACTAACAAATTCTTGATTTTTTCCAGATTTAGCCTTGCTCATAATTTTATACTCTCGTAAAGGAAGTATGCTGTTCTCTAATGTCTAATTGATTCAAAGTTTATTGCCGACTGTTTTACCAATCCGGTTACTCGAGGTGTTCCGGGAAATTCCATGGGGATACTTGAATTTCGAATCAAATTGCACAACCACATTCTAAATTGAAAGCTATTATGGAAAATATAAGGTACGAAGAACACATTTTTTTTGATTTTCTCGATAATTACTCTTTGCATTGTTCTACCTACTGCATCCGTGCCGTAGTTTGTAATTTTCGTGTCCTTCGTAGTTAAAAAACTTCTGGTTATTAGCTATTCTTACTTGTTAACCAAAAAAATATATCACTGGAATTACCAGCAGTGAGAGCAAGGCCGAAACAAAAATACCAAAGATAAAACTCCATGCCAACTCTAAAAATATCCTGTCCAGTATAATCACAAATGCACCGAACATGGCCGCTCCAGCGGTCAGAGATATCGGGCTCAAGCGATTCGCACCAGTATAAATCAGCATTTCAGAAAGCGTAACATCAGTCATTAGGGTAAAATCAAACACGAAGGAAAGTTGTTGCTCTAATGCAATTTGGCTTAAATGCAAGAGGCATTGGTTTATTTAGCATCCGGTGCCATTAATCTCAAGTTCTGATTTACAGAACTACAATTCCATAGGAGAAATTTATGATTTCAGAGGCCGTGGTTGATTTATCGCGCTGGCAGTTTGCGGCAACTTCTATGTATCATTTTCTATTTGTTCCGTTGACATTGGGCTTGTCGTTTTTACTGGCGATTATGGAATCGACCTATGTCATGACCGGTAAGGAAATTTACAAGGATATGACCCAGTTCTGGGGGAAATTATTCGGGATCAATTTCGCACTTGGCGTAACTACCGGTCTGACGATGGAATTTCAATTCGGTATGAACTGGTCCTATTTCTCGCATTATGTCGGCGATATTTTTGGCGCCCCGCTTGCCATCGAGGGCTTGATGGCGTTTTTTCTGGAATCCACATTTGTCGGTCTGTTTTTCTTCGGCTGGGACAAGCTAAGCAAAGGCCAACATTTGCTGGTGACCTGGCTGGTTGCCTTGGGGACCAACTTATCCGCGCTGTGGATTCTGGTCGCTAACGGTTGGATGCAATATCCGGTAGGCGCAGAGTTTAATTATGAAACCATGCGCATGGAAATATCCAGCTTTGCTGATCTGTTATTTAATCCGGCAGCCCAGGTCAAGTTTGTCCATACTGTCGCCGCAGGTTACACCACAGCTTCTGCTTTTGTGCTGGGCATCAGCGCATATTACATGTTGAAAGGCCGTGACGCTGCTTTTGCACAACGCTCTTATACCATAGCCGCAGGGTTTGGCCTGGCGGCCATCCTGTCGGTCATTGTGTTAGGTGATGAAAGCGGCTATACCAGTGGTGAAGTACAAAAAGCCAAACTGGCCGCTATTGAAGCAGAATGGCATACTGTAGAGCCACCCGCAGCATTTACAGTCATTGGTATTCCTGACCAGAAAACCATGGAAACGCATTACGCTGTAAAAATTCCCTGGGTATTGGGCTTGATCGGAACGCGTTCTATCGATGAACCGATTACCGGTTTATCCGAGATTCTGGAAAAAAATCGCTTGCGCGTTCGTGAAGGCATCAAGGCCTATTCACTGTTGCAAAGCTTAAGAGCAGGAAGCAAGGATGCCACTATCCGTGCCGAGTTTGACCGCCACAAGCTGGACCTGGGTTATGGGCTTTTGCTCAAACGCTATACGGAACATGTGGTTGATGCGACTGATCAGCAAATAGAACTGGCAGCACAATATTCAATACCCAAGGTCGTGCCTTTGTTCTGGACCTTCCGTGTCATGGTGGCTTGCGGTTTTATTATGTTGGCAATATTTGTTTTCGCGGTGATTGCCAGCTCAATTCGTAAATGCAGACAGAACTGGTTATTGCGGGCCAGTCTTTATATGATGCCTTTACCCTGGATTGCCTCTGAAATGGGTTGGTTTGTCGCCGAGTTTGGCCGTCAACCCTGGACTATTGCCGAGATTTTACCGACATTTTTAAGCGCATCATCCTTATCCGAACTGGACTTATATCTGAGCCTGGCGGGCTATATCGGTTTATATACGGTATTTTTGATCATCGAAATGTTCCTGATGCTTAAATTTATCAAGTTAGGTCCCAGCAGCCTGCATAAAGGCAGGTACCATTTTGAAATAGCTACAGGAGCATCATTATGATTTTTGATTATGAAACCATGCGCTTGATCTGGTGGGCTCTAGTAGGCGCTTTATTAATTGGCTTTGCTATTACCGACGGCTTTGATCTGGGTGTAGCAATCTTGCTACCCTTCTTAGGCAAAAATGACAGCGAACGCCGCGTCATTATTAACTCCATAGGCGCTACCTGGGAAGGCAATCAGGTCTGGTTTGTAACCGCCGGCGGTGCCTTGTTTGCTGCCTGGCCTGTGGCCTATTCCGTAGCTTTTTCAGGGTTTTATTTTGCCTTATTATTAACATTATTTGCGTTATTTTTGAGGCCGATAGGCTTTGATTACCGCAGTAAATTACCCAGCCAAAAATGGCGCAATAACTGGGATATCGCGTTGTTTGTCGGCGGATTGGTACCGGCATTGATTTTCGGTGTAGCATTCGGCAACTTATTGCAAGGCGTGCCGTTTTATTTTGATAATGATATGCGTATTTTTTATACGGGTTCGTTCTGGGCGCTATTAAACCCTTTTGCATTGGCGGCAGGACTGCTTAGTCTATCGATGCTGATTATGCACGGTGCGGTATATTTACAGCTCAAGACAGAGGGCGACATTAATCATCGTTGTAAAAAAGTGGTCACTGTTTTTGCAATACTGACGCTCGTCATTTTTGCTTTGGCGGGCATCTGGGTTGCCTATATTGACGGTTACCATATAACGACCGAAATTTTTACTAACGCACCTTCCAACCCGCTGGCAAAAATAGTTTCTAAAGAACCGGGTTTATGGCTCGATAATTATGCACATTATCCTGTGTTGTGGGTTATCCCCGCATTGGCTTTTATTGCCGGAGCGGTGACCATAGTGCTGTCGAAAACAGAGCGTCCGGGCCTGGCATTTATAGCCAGTTCATTAACATTGGCTTCTGTGATTTTAACCGCTGGCGTGTCGATGTTTCCTTTTCTGATACCGTCAAGCTCAGCTTTGAACAGTTCCTTGACTGTGTGGGATGCCAGCTCCAGTCTTGCAACCTTAAAAATTATGTTCTGGGTAACGGTGATTTTTTTACCCATCGTTGTTGCTTACACCAGTTGGGTGTTCCGTGTGTTGCGCGGCAAAATAACGCTGAAACACATTCAACAGAACGATCATACGGCTTATTAGGAGATTGCTATGTGGTATTTCACCTGGATACTTGGATTATTACTGGCCTGCTCATTAGGCATCATCAACGTACTGCGCCTGGAGGCTCAGGAAACATGGGATAAAGAACATATCCCTTTAGACCCGTTGACCCAGTTAATGACCAAAGACACGATGCTGGGCCGATTAAAGGAAAAAGTCGAGAACTCCAAACGCAACGGTTTTCCTTTTTCCATTCTTTATATCAGTTTAAAGGATTTTAAAATCAGGAATAAATTACCCGCTTATGAAATGGATGCCATATTACGCAGCGTCGTTGATTGTTTTAAAGAGGACATCAGGGCGGGTGTTGATATTGCGGCAAGAATGGGCGAACAGGATTTTTTGATTGCCATGCCAGGCTCTCCCTTGAAAAAAGCCGAGCAAATCGCAGCGCAGGTTAAAAACGAAATTTTAGAACGTGTTAAATTTCCCGGCCTGGTTGTTGAAGTGACTACAGGGGTTGCCGAGTACTTCCCACCCACTGAAGATTTTGCTGCTACAACGAATGAAGTGGATGAATTGATCAGAGTTGCAACTGCAAAAAGTGCGGTATAAATCCCATACCCATAAGTTGCTCTGTTTTTTTTGCAGCGCATACATACTCAATACGTGTAGGGATTGAGGTTTTGCCCCCTTTCCCTCCCGGATGCCTACATGGATGTAGGTTAGTTGAGCAATGCAGGAGCTATTGCAGAGAGGGGTTGAGGGCTCTCAAAAAAGCGCAAATCGTGACCACCCACAATATGATAGACTGAACTAACTGAACTTAACTCAATGAGATTTATCATGCAAACAGTCAATATCCATGAAGCCAAAACCCAACTGTCCCGGTTGATAGAGCAGGCGGTAAAAGGCGATTCTTTTATCATTGCCAAAGCTGGAAAACCACTGGTCAAGGTAGTTCGGCTGGACGCTCCATCGGCCGGACAAGTTCGAAGACTAGGTTTCATGGCTGGGCAGATCACCGTTCCTGATGATTTCGACAGCATGGGTAGTAAGGAAATCGAGCTGCTTTTTGGCGCTGAAGAATGAAACTGCTACTGGATACCCACTTGTTACTATGGGCCGCTGGTTCGCCTGACCGGTTGTCTGCAGCGGTACGTCCATTGCTGGAGGACCCGTTGAACGAACTGCTTTTCAGTGCGGCCAGCCTTTGGGAAATCGTCATCAAACGAGGCCTTGGGCGTTCCGATTTTCAGGTGGATGCAAGGGTGCTACGCCGTGGGCTGCTGGACAACGGTTATCAGGAATTGGCTATTACCGCTGAGCATGCCGTTTCTATCGACAGTTTGCCACCTATTCATAAAGACCCATTCGACCGCATCCTTGTTGCGCAGGCGACCGTTGAGGGAATCACTTTGCTGACTGCGGATACTTTGGTGGCGAAATACCCAGGACCGGTGAGGCAAGTTTAATCTTTATACGGAGGGGTGCAATAATGCTCCCTACAGCTCCTAAGGTGCGCTCGGCTTATCCTATAAGGCTACCAGCATGAATTGTTGAGTTAATCAGAATTGGAGCAGAGAAGCGTGGCTTGTAAATCCAGGCACAACCCTTGTGAACGGATTTACAAAAATCCGTCTGATTTGAGCTTAATTGGAAGACCATTTATGCATAATAAAACCATACTAATTCATAAATTTGGCGATATCCTGGTCGATAGTTTTCACTACCTCGCATTATTCGTTATCGGCGCCACGATAGTCTGGTCTGCTATTCATGATTATATTGGGATGATGAAATCGGGACATGCCAATTTGGAAGAGATATTGCTGTTGTTTATTTATCTTGAATTAGGCGCAATGGTCGGTACTTATTTTAAAACCCGTCGACTACCGGTGCAGTTTCTGATTTATATCGCCATCACTGCGTTATCACGCCATTTAGTCATCGACGTCCAAAAAGTAGCCGATAGTTTCCATCTTTATTTATTGCTTAGCATAACCGTTGCCATTGCCCTGCTCAGTGTTGCTATTTTGATCTTATCTTACACGGCAAAACATTACGGTTGCCCGGAAGATAATGAATTTAAAGATGAAAAGTAGGGGATGTATTAGAATCGGGCATGTTGGATTACAGCGTAATCGTTAACCCAACACATAGGAATGTCAAAATTTGGGTTGCAAAAAGCGCAACCCATATATGGACTCCTACCTACGCAGCTACCCATATCTAGCTACCCGTATCAAGCTGCAAAATTTTAGCCACTTTAACCCATTGGGCCGGCTGCAGAAAGTTGGACAGTTTATCGCTGAGCGTTTTGATGGTTTGGTCATCAAAATTGGCCCCGCTCATATTCTGGCCGGTAATCTTGCCTAAAGCCGCACGCATGGCTGCGTTACCCGGTGTTGAGCTGACATTGGGGTTAATATTAAACAGCTTCTCAAACCCTTCGGCAAAATATTGGGTAGGACTGCTGGAACCCGGATAAATAGGCCCCATGGAGTCAAACAGGTTGATTTTGCCGTCAGCAGTGCGGGTGTTGATTAGACCCATCAACAACGTGTTGAAATGCTGGCTTAACGGGGTGTTGGCAGTCGCCAGGCCGGGTTGCTCCAGCAGAAGTTTAGCGTAATTGGCCGCCTGGATGGTGTTAGAAACCAGCTCTTCTCGTGCGGAGTTGACTTTGGATGTTGAGAAATCAGGTCCGTCATAATCTTGGTGATTCATTTCATGCGAAACTGAGATACCTTGCAGGTCGATGTTTTCGTTTTTATACTCCGCGCGGTCACAATTGCGGATTCTTAAAAGTGTTTAACGCCTCATATTGCAAGGGTTTAATGCGTTTCAGTTTTCCGCATCCGTGACCGCGCGGAGTATAGTTGATGCACCCACATTCATGATCAGGTTACCTTGCTCATCCAGCAAAACACGGGTACTATCGTCAGCGGCATAATCCACTTTGCTATACACACCGTTTTTTACAGCATCCAGAATCCCTTCTCCCAATGTACCGATTTGAGATGCCATGGCCGCCCGGAGCCTGATATCCGGGACCTTTGCCTGGACCGTCGCGTCTTACATGAAATTGACCGCTTTCTTCAAAGCTGCGGCAGCTTTTTTGGTCCCCTTGCCATATCGGGCGTTAAAAGTGGTCGTCAAGGCGGCCTTCATATCGTCCAGGGTGGGCTCGACGCCTGGGTCAGCAGGTTGAACGGGGTCAGCGCCGCCATATTTGTCCGGACGGAGCAGGTCGATGTTGTTCGGCTGATAAGGAAGTTTTTTCAAAGTTTCAATGGCTTGCTGGTTGGAATCCACCCTGGGACAGAATTGGCTGATACTCAGCGAATTCATCGTGGGCAGCATGCTTGTAAATTGGGCCTGTGCTTGCGCTGCGACGGATAACAGTGCTGTCGCCAGGACGGCGATGTTCTGAAGGGGTGACTTTTTTTTCACATGGCCAAACTGCAAGGCGGGATTTTGAGCGGAAGACCTCAGTAACTGTAAATTCATGTCAATTCTCCAAAATGTCAGGTAATCGCCAATACCGATGGGGAAAGGCGGCCTTTTGGCAACCCTGCGCCAAGCCCGGATCGGATGAGCCGGATCTTTTGGGAACCTTCCTTAATCATAATGGCATCTTCAAGCCATGAGCCTGAGTTCCTTCAGAGTCATTCCGGACAATCCGGCCATCACGCCAAAGCTTAAAGCCAGCATGGCATCGTCCAATGACGTTGAATCACTGCCCGGGAAACAGGAATACTCTATAAACTAGATGTCTTGGAATTGCAAGGCTATTCTTCCGGCAAACCAGGGCAATCGCGCTTAAAAACACTTGAAAATAGAATTTAGATGAAGTAGATAGTCTATCATTTTGATTTTCAATGATAGTAAAACCAACGCCTTCAATTATTCATCACTTCTCGAGCATTAAAGACCCCAGAGTAAACAGGCAAAAGAAACATCAGCTGCAAGATATTTTCTTTATTAGTCTCTGCGCCATGATTTGCGGAGCTGATAACTGGGTTGCCATTGAAGAGTTCGGCCTAGTACTCAGTCAATCTTGTATTGTCGGGTAAAGTTTTTTCAATTTTACCCGAG
>CAYVFT010000103.1:0-13363 GCA_964450225.1 uncultured Crenothrix sp.
TGCTCTGGAGGCATAAAAGTAATATTCACAGATTGCTGAATGGAGAAGAGTAATTAAAAGTTCAAAAATCCCTTTTATACTCCGCGCGGTCACAATTGCGGATCCTTAAAAGTGTTTAACGCCTTATATTACAAGGGATTAAAGTGTTTCAGTTTTCCGCATCCGTGACCGCGCGGAGTATACCTTGAGCCTTTAAGACAATTCGCACATGGGCCAGCGCGGGCGGGCAAAAATCTCCAAGCCTTGCTTTTGTCCGGTCATTAAGCGTTGACAGCCAGCATAAGCAATCATTGCGCCGTTATCGGTACAAAATTCCAGCCTCGGAAAATAGATATGAGCATGTTCTTTGGTAACCATTTCAGTTAACGATGCTCTTATTTCTTTGTTCGCGCTGACTCCGCCTGCAACCACGAGTCTTTTCAGGCCTGTTAGTTGTAAAGCGCGTTTGCATTTAATGCTGAGAGTTTCAGCAACCGCCTGTTGAAAAGCAGCGGCAATATCTGCTTTGTCTTGTTCGCTATTTTCAGAGGCGTTGATGGTATTAAGTGTGAAGGTTTTTAAACCGCTAAAGCTAAAATCCAATCCGGGTCGGTCGGTCATGGGGCGCGGAAACTTAATCCGTGGGTTGCCTTGTTCAGCAAGCGCAGAAAGTTTTGGTCCGCCCGGATAACCAAGTCCCAGCATTTTAGCTGTCTTATCAAAAGCTTCACCAGCCGCATCATCAAGTGATTCGCCTAATGGCTGGTAGTGACCGATACCTGCGACTTGTACCAGCAGAGTGTGTCCACCTGAAATTAATAAAGCAACAAAGGGAAATTCCGGTCGGTTTTCTTCCAGCATGGATGCTAGCAAGTGTCCTTCCATGTGATGTACTGCAATGGCGGGAATCTGCCATGCCCATGCCAGGCTTCTGGCCGTTGCTGCGCCGACTAATAAAGCGCCCATGAGCCCCGGGCCCGCCGTGTAGGCTATGCCGTTAATATCAATGTTGTTTAGCCGGCTTTCTTGTAGCGATTGTTTGATGAGCGGTATTAATTTGCGGATATGGTCGCGTGATGCCAGTTCAGGAACTACGCCGCCATATTCGCTGTGCATGTCGATCTGGCTATATAATGAATGGTTAATCAAGCCTCGCTCGGCATGATAAATCGCAACACCGGTTTCATCGCAGGAGGTTTCTATGCCTAAAACGTACATTGATTTTTTTGAAAATTATAAAAGTAAATGTATAATTGAGGGTTCTGTTTATTGGGTGGATAGTAAATATCCTCGTATACAAATTTTAACATAATTGGAATCATGTAATGCCGTCAGTGAAAATTAAAGAAAACGAACCTTTTGATATCGCAATCCGTCGTTTTAAACGTGCTTGTGAAAAAGCGGGTGTATTGGCAGAAGTTCGTCGCCGTGAGTTTTATGAAAAACCGACAGCTGAGCGTAAGCGTAAAGGTGCAGCAGCGGTTAAGCGTCACTTAAAGAAATTGGCTCGTGAGCGTTATGCATTGAAAAATTTACGTCGTGGACGTCCCGTGTTGTAAATTAAGGTTATTGTGATGGATTTGTTAACAGATTGTATCAAGGAAGATATGAAAGCCTCCATGAAGGGAGGTGATAAAACCAGGCTGGGCGTGATTCGTTTGATTTTGGCTGCCATTAAGCAGGTTGAAGTTGATGAGCGAATCCAGCTCGATGATGATCGTGTTATTCTGGTGCTTGATAAGATGCTCAAGCAACGTCGTGAGTCAATCAAACAGTTTGCAGATGCTGGTCGGCATGATTTAGTGGCGATTGAGGAGGCTGAGATTCAGGTGATTCAGGATTTTCTGCCTCAAGCACTTAGCGAAGAAGAAATTGATGCTATGGTAAACGATGCAGTGATTGAGTCGGGTGCCGAATCTGTTAAAGACATGGGTAAGGTAATGGGTTTGCTTAGGGTCAAAATGCAAGGCCGTGCCGATATGTCGGTTGTCAGTACTAAAATTAAGGCTGCACTAGCTGGATAACTTGTTTTTGTCCGGGTAACTTATGTCCGGTAGAATTCCTCGCGAGTTTATTGATGAACTTTTGGTGCGGGTTGATATAGTAGATTTAATCGATTCGCATGTTCCTTTAAAAAAAACGGGTACAAATTATGTTGCCCGCTGCCCTTTTCACGCTGAAAAAACACCCAGTTTTTCTGTGAGCCAATCAAAACAATTTTTTCATTGCTTTGGTTGTGGCATTAGCGGTAATGCCATTAGCTTTCTGATGAATTTCAGCCATCTTGATTTTGTTGAAGCTGTTGAGGACTTGGCCGGTTTTGCCGGGGTTGAAATACCCAGAGAATCAATCAAATATCAGCAGGTGCAAAAAAAGGAAGATTTAAATGATCTGTATGCATTGATGGAACAGGTGGCTACCTTTTATATGAAGCAGTTGCGAGCTAGCGATGATGGAAAAAAAGCAGTTGAGTATTTAAAAAACAGAGGTGTCGGCGGCGATTGTGCGGGTGATTTTATGCTGGGTTACGCTCCTGATGAATGGAAGGTTTTGGCTGGTCGATTTAATCAGAAATTATTAATCGAAGCCGGAATGTTAATCAGTAAAGATGATGGGCAACTCTATGACCGTTTTCGCGGTCGTATTATGTTTCCCATTCGGGACAAGAGGGCCAGGATTATAGGCTTTGGCGGACGGGTACTTGATGATTCGCTGCCAAAATACTTGAATTCTCCAGAAACGTCACTATTTCATAAAGGCAAGGAAGTATATGGATTGTATGAGCTTTTGCAAAAAAATTCTAAGCCGCAGAGGATTTTGATTGTTGAGGGCTATATGGATGTTATTGCCCTGGCTCAGTTTGGTATTCATTACGCGGTTGCAACTTTAGGAACGGCAACATCGCAAGCGCAACTTGATTTGCTGTTCCGCTTTACAAAGGAATTGGTGTTTTGTTTTGATGGTGACAGGGCGGGTCGTGATGCAGCATGGCGAGCGATGGAGTCAGCGTTCTCCAGTTTAAAAGATGGTCGGTCTTGTCGAATCATGATGCTGCCGCAAAGTCACGATCCTGATTCGCTGGTCCGCGGGGAAGGAGTGGATAAGTTTACTGAGCGTGTGCAGACAGCCCAGGCATTGTCGGATTATTTTTTTGAGCATGTATCGGGAGAATTGAATCTGTCTGAAACGGAGGGTCGTGCGCAATTAATTAGCAAAGCTAAGCCGTATCTGGAGAAATTGCCGGATGGCGTATTCAGGGAGATGATGTTTGCGCGACTTAAAGAGTTATCTGGTTCGATGATGCTGAATGTTTTGGATAATGCGGCCCCCGCAGGTTTAAGTCCAAAAAGACATCGCCAGCAGGTGCCTAATCGGTTGTCATCATTACGAACTGCGATCGCTCTGTTGCTGCAGCGCCCTGGTTTGATCGATATAGTTGAGCAAAAAGCCATTGATTGGGGTGGCATAGAGATTCGTGGCATCGAGTTATTTAAAAATATTCAGCAAGTGATCTTGGCTAAAAAATCAGTCAATACAGCTGTCCTGATAGAGTATTATCGCAATACGGCTGAAGAAAAGCTTATCAAAGCGCTGGCATTATTGGATTTGAATATTTCTGATGAGAAAATAGAAAAGGTATTTAGTGATGCCTTGAACGTATTGCTAGAGCAGGGAAGGGATGCGGGTATCGCCAGATTGCAGGCCAAGGCGCAGAGCAAGGGATTGAATATGCAAGAACAAGAAGCGTTGGTTAAAATGTTGGCAAATAAATAATTGGATGTTATATATAAACTTATAGTATAATCAACTGTTAAGTATGGTCGTACTCAGCAGAGTATTCAGTGAGTAAATGATGAATCAAGAACAACAACAGTCCCAGCTTAAACAATTAATAGCTAAAGGCAAGATGCAGGGATACCTGACGTATGCCGAGGTTAATGATCACTTGCCCAGTGATATTGTTGATCCTGAACAAATTGAAGACATCATTGGCATGATCAATGAAATGGGCATTCAGGTCTATGAAAGCGCACCTGATGAAGATTCGCTTATCACAGATTCAGCTGCAGTCACAACAGATGATGAAGATGCTGAAGAAGTAGCAGCTCTAGCGTCTGTTGATAGCGAGTTTGGCAGAACTACAGATCCTGTGCGTATGTATATGCGTGAAATGGGTTCGGTGGAGTTGCTAACCCGCGCTGACGAGTTAAAAATTGCCAAGCGTATTGAAGAGGGTCAGCAGCAGCTGGTCAAGGCCATCGCTCGATCCTGTGTTGTCGTTGAAGATTTTTTACAGTCATTTGATGCTATTTCTGGTGAAGAAGGGGAAATTCGGTTAACCGATTTAATTTCAGGTTTTGTTGATTTAAGTGATGCTGATGATTTGGTTGCCACTCTCCCAGCCAGTGATATCGTTGAAGAAGCTGCTGGCGCTGAAGATGAACTGAAAGGACTTAATCATGAAGAAGTTCTGGAAAAAGTCGAGGCGCTCAGAACGCAGTTACAAATAGCCTCAAATGCTATCAAAAAGCACGGTTATACCAGCGACAAAACGGAAAAAGCGTTTGAGATATTGGCTGATTTGTTCATGGAATTTAAATGGACACCCCAGTATTTAAAAAAATTAACAGCCATTATTCCAAATGGTGTTGCTATTGTCCGTGAGCAGGAAAAGTTAATAATGGATATATTTGTTAAAGAAGCAAATATGTCTCGTAAGGATTTTATTGCCGCATTTACTGAAAACGAATCTAGTTCAGAGTGGTTGGATCGATATTTGAATGGCGGTCATAGCTACTCGGAGGCTTTGAAGGCTCGTGAAAAAGAGCTAAGAAAAGCACAAAGGATATTAGCTGATATCGAAGCTGAGTATGGTTTAACCATTAGTGGGTTAAAAGACATTAACCGGCGTATGTCTATTGGCGAAGCCAAAGCAAGGCGTGCGAAAAAGGAAATGATCGAAGCTAATTTAAGGCTGGTTATTTCTATTGCTAAAAAATATACTAACCGCGGTTTGCAGTTCCTGGATTTGATTCAGGAAGGTAATATTGGCTTGATGAAAGCGGTAGATAAGTTTGAATATCGTCGTGGCTATAAGTTTTCTACTTATGCAACTTGGTGGATCAGGCAGGCTATAACCCGGTCTATTGCGGATCAGGCCAGAACTATTCGTATTCCAGTGCACATGATCGAGACGATCAATAAATTGAATCGTATTTCCAGGCAGATTTTGCAGGAATTGGGAAGAGAAGCAACGCCTGAAGAATTGGCTGAGCGCATGGAAATGCCCGAAGATAAAGTCCGTAAGGTGTTAAAAATCGCCAAAGAGCCCATTTCAATGGAAACGCCAATTGGTGACGATGAAGATTCTCATTTGGGGGATTTTATAGAAGATGCAAAAGTACTGTCTCCAGTTGAAGCGGCCACTATTGCCGGTTTACGTGAATCAACACAAAATGTGTTGGCGGGATTGACGGCAAGAGAAGCAAAAGTTCTGCGTATGCGCTTTGGTATCAATATGAATACCGATCATACACTTGAAGAAGTGGGTAAACAGTTTGATGTAACACGTGAACGAATTCGTCAAATTGAAGCAAAAGCATTGAGAAAATTAAGACATCCATCCAGATCAGAGCAATTAAGATGTTTTCTGGACGGTGAGTAGATAAGGAACAAAGGGCCCTTAGCTCAGTTGGTTAGAGCGTCCGACTCATAATCGGCAGGTCGTAGGTTCAAGTCCTACAGGGCCCACCATTATTAAAAAAAGGCTGCTTATGCAGCCTTTTGTATATTTGGGTTTTATCATTTAAGAAGGTGGTAGCGTGAGCAATAATTTTAGTTTTACATCAGAATCCGTTTCAGAAGGACATCCCGATAAAGTCGCGGATCAAATTTCCGATGCAGTCCTTGATGCCTTATTAGCACAAGATTCCCGATCACGAGTTGCCTGTGAAACACTGGTAAAAACCGGCATGGTTGTTCTGGCCGGGGAAATTACCACCAATGCATGGGTTGATCTTGAAGCGCTGGTCAGAAAAGTGGTTTGTGAAATCGGCTATGATCATGGCGATATAGGTTTTGATGGCCAAAGCTGTGCCGTATTAAATGCCATTGGCAAACAATCTCCTGACATTGCTATGGGTGTTGATGAGGGTGAAAATCATGAGCAGGGTGCAGGCGACCAGGGCTTGATGTTTGGTTACGCCAGCAATGAAACCGATGTGTTAATGCCCGCACCGATTACCTATTCGCATTTGCTGGTCAAGCGTCAGGCGGAAGTGCGTAAAAATAAAACACTGTCCTGGTTACGTCCTGATGCCAAAAGCCAGATTACTTTCAGGTACGAAAATAACAAGCCGGTAGCCATTGATGCAGTAGTATTATCTACCCAGCATTCACCGGAGATCAGTAACAAGGCATTACATGAGGCGGTGATGGATGAAATTATACTGCCAGTCCTGCCTAAAGAATGGTTACATAAAGATACCAAATATTTTATTAATCCGACTGGTCAATTCATCATCGGGGGTCCTGTAGGTGATTGTGGTTTAACGGGTCGGAAAATTATCGTTGATACTTATGGCGGAATGGCAAGACATGGCGGCGGTGCTTTTTCGGGTAAAGATCCTTCAAAAGTCGATCGGTCTGCAGCCTATATGGCGCGTTATGTAGCAAAAAACATTGTTGCAGCGGGTTTGGCGGAGCGTTGTGAAATCCAGGTTTCTTACGCAATTGGAGTTGCAGAGCCAACTTCCATTACCGTTGAAACCTTCGGAACTAGTAAACTTAGTGAAGACAGACTGGTACAGATTATCAGAGATAACTTTGACCTGAGACCTAAAGGCTTGATTACAATGTTGGATTTATTAAAGCCCATCTATCAAACCACAGCGGCCTATGGACATTTTGGCCGTACAGAAGACTCATTTAGTTGGGAAAAAACCGATAAAGTTGACGCATTAAAAGATGCGGCTGGTCTCTAAAACTAAAGCTAAACAGGATACATGATGAGCCAACAAGATTATAAAGTTGCTGATATTTCTCTGGCAGCATGGGGCCGTAAAGAAATCAATATTGCTGAAACGGAAATGCCGGGCTTAATGGCATTGCGTGGAGAATATGGTCAGGAACAGCCGTTAAAAGGTGCACGGATCGCCGGATGTTTACATATGACCATACAAACAGCGGTATTGATTGAAACTCTGGAGGCATTAGGTGCAGAGGTTCGTTGGTCATCGTGCAATATTTTTTCTACCCAGGACCATGCTGCGGCGGCAATGGCAGAGGCTGGTATCCCGGTTTTCGCGTGGAAAGGCGAAACCGAAGAAGAAGCTGAATGGTGTATAGCACAGACTATTGAAGGGCCTGATGGTTGGAGACCCAACATGATTCTGGATGATGGCGGCGATTTAACAAACATGATGCACGACAAATACCCTGAATTAATGGCCGATGTTAAAGGATTGTCTGAAGAAACCACGACAGGAGTGTTGCGTCTGTATGAAAGGGTTGCAAAAGGCACGTTAAAAGTACCTGCTTTTAATGTCAACGATTCAGTGACCAAATCTAAATTCGACAATCTGTACGGATGTCGGGAGTCTTTGGTTGATGGCATCAAACGTGCCACCGATGTCATGATCGCCGGCAAAATTGCTGTGGTTTGCGGTTACGGTGATGTCGGTAAAGGCTGCGCCCAATCCTTGCGTGGACTGGGTGCAACAGTATGGATTACTGAAATTGATCCGATTTGCGCCTTGCAAGCTGCTATGGAGGGTTATCGCGTAGTGACCATGGAAGAGGCTGCACCTATTGCCAATATTTTTGTGACGGCAACAGGTAACTTTAGCGTTATAACTCATGAGCATATGCTGGCCATGAGAGATCAGGCGATAGTATGTAATATTGGTCACTTTGATGCTGAAATCGAGATTGCTTCATTGCGTCACTATGAATGGGAAAACATTAAACCTCAGGTTGATCACGTTATTTTTCCTGACGGCAAGCGTTTGATTATATTGGCAGAAGGCCGCCTGGTAAATCTGGGTTGTGCTACAGGGCATCCTAGTTTTGTGATGTCAAATTCATTTTGTAACCAGGTTTTGGCACAAATCGAGCTGTGGAAAAATGCCGCTCAGTATAAAAATAATGTGTATATCCTGCCTAAAAAACTGGACGAGAAAGTTGCCAGATCGCACCTTCAACAAATAGGCGTGAATCTGACGGTTTTAACTGACGAACAAGCCAAATACATTAACGTTCCGGTTGAAGGACCTTATAAAGCGGATCATTATCGTTATTGATTTATCATCGTTCCCACGCTCCAGCTTGGGAATGCAGTCTGTAGAGACCCAACAATTGCGTCTCAAATACAGCGGCAAGGTACGCAGAGCCTCCACAGCGGTATTTCCCCGGAGACCGTGGGAACGATATATTTTAGATTCCCGTCAGTGAGACCAAAATGCAATCACAAAAAAAACATCCGCAGTTGTTCAGTTTCGAATTTTACCCTCCCAAAACAGAGGAAGGTGCGGCCAGCTTGCAAGTTGTTCATAGCAAGCTGGCAGAACTCAAGCCCGATTTTTTTTCCGTTACCTTTGGTGCAGGTGGTTCAACTCGCGACCTTACCTTCGACACGGTTATTGATATTCAGGCAAAAGGGATTGCGGCTGCGCCCCACTTATCTTGTGTCGCTTCAACCAAAGATAATATTCGTGCGATTCTCAAAGACTATCAGGACAATGGTATTTCGAAAATTGTTGCTTTAAGAGGCGATTTACCTTCCGGCATGATGTCAGCTGGCGAGTTCCGCTATGCCAATGAGTTGGTCGAGTTTATCCGTCAGGAAACCGGCGATTATTTTCAGATTCACGTAGCTGCCTACCCAGAAGTACATCCGCAGTCGGCAAGCGGCATTGAAGATTTTAAAAATTTCAAGCGTAAAGTAGAAGCTGGTGCTGATGCGGCAATTACCCAGTATTTTTATAATGCCGAGGCGTATTTTTATTTCCTTGATAGTTGCGAAAAAAATGGCGTAGATATTCCTGTTGTTCCCGGCATAATGCCGATTACGCAATATACACAGCTGTTCCGCTTTTCTGAAATGTGCGGTGCAGATATTCCACGCTGGATGAGAAAACGCCTGGAAGGTTTTGGCGATGATCGTGCATCAATACAAGCGTTCGGGTTGGATTTGGTTACAAACCTGTGTCAGCGCTTGTTGGATAATGGTGCACCCGGACTGCATTTTTACACCATGAATCAAGCCGCGCCAACCTTGGCGATTTTGGCAAATTTGCAAATCAAGGCTAAATGCTAAAAATGCAAATCAGAATGGTGGATTCCTACACACCCATCCGGGTAATAATAGGCTGCAATGTACCTTGTGCACTTGTATTTATCGTAGGGAAGTTCTCGTCCCCATGCTCATGTACTCAAATACTCCCGAGATTCCAAACTAATTGATTTTATTAGCTCCCAACAAGTGTTTAACGCAATACTAATTTTTCTAAAATCAAATAATTGCTGACTCGCGACTGTTGTGCCTGCAGTCTAGTACATTACCCATGACCAACCAATCCCTTTCCAGTCGTGATCTTTCTGTATTGTGGCATCCCTGTACGCAAATGAAGGATCATGAAGCTTTCCCTATTATTCCCATTAAAAAAGGCCAGGGCATTTGGCTGGAGGATTTTGACGGCAATCGCTATCTAGATGCTATTAGTTCGTGGTGGGTTAATCTGTTTGGTCATGCCAATCCAACTATCAATGCCGCTCTAAAAGACCAGCTCGATACCCTGGAGCATGTCATTTTTGCCGGGTTTACCCACGAGTCCGCCGTCAAATTGGCCGAAAAGCTGGTTGAAATCACTCCCGAAGGGCTGAGCCGTTGTTTCTATGCTGACAATGGTTCGGCTGCGGTCGAAGTTGCGCTCAAGATGAGTTTTCACTATTGGCGCAACCACGGGCAAACGCAGAAAACCAGATTTATAACGCTGGACAACAGTTATCACGGCGAAACTTTAGGCGCATTGGCTGTCGGCAATGTGCCGTTGTATAAGGAAACTTACGCGCCGTTATTAATGGGCGTGATTACCGTGCCGGGGCCGGATTGTTATAACCGCGAACCCGGCGAGTCGTGGGCGGATTATTCCATGCGCCGTTTCGCGCTGATGGAACAAACGCTGCAACAACACTCAGAAACTGCCTGCGCAGTCATTATCGAACCTTTAGTGCAGTGCGCGGGCGGCATGCGTATGTACGATCCGGTTTATTTGAAATTGCTGCGTGCTGCTTGCGATAAATACCAGGTGCATTTAATCATCGATGAAATTGCTGTTGGTTTTGGGCGCACGGGGACGTTATTCGCCTGTGAACAAGCCAAAATCAGCCCCGATTTTATGTGTTTATCCAAAGGTTTAACGGGCGGCTATTTGCCGTTATCGGCGGTATTAACTACCCATCAAGTCTATCAGGCGTTTTATGATGATTATCAAAAATTAACTGCATTTTTGCATTCGCATAGTTATACGGGCAATGCGCTGGCATGTAGAGCAGGACTTGCAACCATAGAGATTTTCCAGCAACACAATGTTATCGAGCACAATAAACGGCTGGCCGGGATCATGGCAAAAGCGGCGGCGCGTTTTAACGAGCATCCACATGTCGCTGAAGTACGGCAGACTGGCATGATACTGGCGATTGAAATGGTCAAAAACAAATACACACGAGAGCCTTATCCATGGCAAGAACGCCGTGGCCTTAAAGTCTATCAATACGCGCTGTCTAAAGGCGTATTATTACGTCCGCTAGGCAATGTTATTTATTTTATGCCTCCTTACATTATTACCGGGGAGGAACTTTTATTAATCTCTGAAGTGGCTTGGGATGGCATACAGCGAGCGGTTAAGGATTAGTATGCGAGTTTCCAGATTATATACGCCAGTGCATTTGGCGCCAGGCAAACACATCGAGCTGGATGATGACAATGGGCATTATGTCAGAACGGTATTGCGTTTAAAAAAAGATGCCGAAATCATTTTATTCAATGGAGCTGGCGGGGAATATTTGTGTACCGTTGCCGGAGTGAGCAGAAAAGCCGTGCTCATTGGCATCAACAAATGGCTGGATCGTAGCGTGGAATCGCCATTGTCAGTGACTTTGGGTCTGGGCATATCGCGTGGCGACAGAATGGATTTGTCGGTACAAAAAGCGGTGGAACTGGGCGTTAATCACATCACACCGTTATTAACCGAGCGCTGCGTGGTGCAATTTAAAGGTGAAAAAAAGCCGCAACGCTTGTTGCATTGGCAAAAAATAGTCCAACACGCGGCCGAACAAAGCGGCAGAACAACCTTGCCAGAATTGACCGAGATAGAACACTTGCAATTGTGGGTAGGTAAACAGAAAGACTTGAAAGTGTTTCTTGATCCTTATGCAGAAACAACATTGGCAGATCTAACCCCGGAAGTCATGCATGTAACTTTACTCGCCGGCCCCGAAGGCGGTTTCTCCGACCAGGAACGCGAATTCGCAAAAGCAGCCGGATTTATTCCGGTTCGCTTGGGTAGTCGCATATTAAGAACCGAAACCGCATCACTTGCTGCCCTGGCCGCCGTGCAGATGTTGTGGGGCGATTTTGGAACGCCGGTTTTGCCTGTGCCACACTCCTCGATGGATGTGGCATGATGCGCTATCTTTTCTATACATTTGTTCCGCTATTGGTTTTGTTTGCCGCTATATCGTTGGCTTGCATCGTGAGTTATTTTATTGTGCAAGGCTTTGGCGAGTTTGTCCCTTTCCGAAAAATAATCAGTAAATCAACACAGCTTTTTCTGGTGCTGAGTATTTTCCCGGCGATGGCTTATCTGAGAATCAACAAGGAAGAGCTGGGGTTTGCCTCAAGACCGGTATTTTTAAAACAGCTGTTGCAGGGATTCGGATTGGGTTTTATGACCTTGATGCCCGTTTTTATTGCGCAGTATGCGCTTGAAATCAATGTGATTGATGAGACGCACATTTGGACAGCCGGGCTGTTGGCTAGGGATATATCAATTAGTTTATTGCTTGCCTTGATCATTTCACTGATTGAAGAACCATTATTTCGAGGCATTCTGTTAGCTGGTTTAAACAAGAAGTTGCCTGTTATGGCGGCCATTTTGATTAGTTCAATCTATTATGCCGCACTGCATTTTTTAAGCAGCAAGGCTGATATACCCGTTCAGGATATTAATCTGTTCAGCGGTTTTAAATTGTTGGGCGAAGCGGTTGGCAACTTACTAAACCCCAATATTTTATCGGCATTTTTTGCCTTGTTGTTGGTGGGTGTTTTTTTGGCCGTTCTCAGAACGCAAGTAAAGGCCAGTTTGGGGTTATGTATCGGTTGCCACACCTGCTGGGTATGGCAAATAAAAATGAGTAAAAAATTATTTAACACGAATTATAGCTCGGACTATCTTTATCTGGTCAGCAGCTATGACGGCGTTATCGGACCGTTAGTGGCGGGTTGGTTGATGTTGGCAATTGCGGCATATTTTGTTTATCAGCGAATTAATAATGTGTAAGGTACATTATATATCTTGCTATCAGGAATGATTTATAGCCGCCCTATAACCGGCTTAAACGTGAAAAAATTGGAATCCTGGTTTTGTTGCGGCTTAACCATGAGGATTTTTAGCAATCTTCAGACAAGTTTGCGAAGCCTGCTAAGAGTTAATATGGAGTATGGGGCATTAAGCGGGTCCTGAGACAAATTTGTTGCTCAAAGCCTCCCGGTTGCTGATGAAGGGTTTTTGGAGAATTTATTTCTTCGACATAACGCGAGTAATGCGTTATTGCATTTAAATTTAAAGGTGTGAAGCAACGACTCAGTATATCAGCTACTCGACAAAAGAGCAGTTGATATACTGTGCTGTGCCACTCATTATCCGTCCACAACTAATTGTTTTTGTAGCTGATAACGTACTTTTTTAAAGTATCCGCTCTTTTTAGAAACAATAAAACTATAAGCGGAACCGAAATTTACAACTTTTTTATTTTCCGTATTTTTTACGGAATTTATCAACACGACCCGCTGTATCAACAACGCGTTGCTTGCCTGTATAAAAAGGATGACATGAAGAACAAACTTCTACCTGTAAATCCTTACCTAAAACAGAACCGGTTGTGAATGTATTACCGCAACCGCAAGTCACAGTAATTTGTTTATATTCAGGATGAATTTCTGGTTTCATATCACTTCCACATTACCCACAAGGAGACTTCATATTTATTAAAGAACTCCATATGATACGATTTCCATTAACAATTAGCAACACTTAGTACAATTTATGTCAGGGCAATCGCGCTTAAAAACGCTTGAAAATAGAATTTAGATGAGGTAGATAGT
>CAYVFT010000104.1:0-13187 GCA_964450225.1 uncultured Crenothrix sp.
TATGCCTGCCCGTTACAGTGCCCGTATTGCGCCAACCCGATTGATTATGCGAAACATAAAGCTGAACTGGATACCGAGGACTGGAAACGCGTACTGACCCAAGCCCGTAAAATGGGTGCAGTGCAGTTAGGCTTTTCGGGAGGCGAACCCCTGACCCGCAAAGATCTGACTGACTTGGTTAAGCACGCCAGAGAACTGGGCTATTACTCCAACTTGATCACCTCAGGTTATGGACTTACGGAAGAAAAAATTATCCAGCTTAAAGAAGCAGGACTGGACCATATTCAGATCAGCATTCAGGCCAGCACCCAGGAATTAAACGACCATATCGCAGGCACGGCATCTTTTGACCACAAAAAAGAAGTCGCTCATCTGGTCAAAAAACACGGCTATCCGATGGTGTTATGCGTGGTTATACACCGTGAGAATATTCACCAGATGGCGGAAATTTTGGCAATGGCGGAAGAACTGGGAGCCGATTATCTGGAGCTGGCCAATACCCAATATTACGGCTGGGCTCATGCTAATCGTGATTTATTGTTACCGACCAAAGAACAATTTGAGCAGGCTGAAGCCATCGCCCAGGCGTTTAAGGAAAAAGTCGCCGGTAAAATGAAAATCTACTACGTTGTGCCGGATTTTTATGAAGATCGGCCCAAAGCCTGTATGAACGGCTGGGGTACTACATTCTTGACTATCGCACCTGACGGCGTTGCCTTACCTTGCCATTCTGCACGCGAACTACCCGGTCTGGATTGTCCCAATGTTAAAGACTTCAGCATTGAAGAAATCTGGAACGAGTCAAAAGCCTTCAATTTCTTCCGGGGCGTTGAATGGATGAAGGAACCTTGTCGTAGCTGCGATGAAAAAGAAAAGGATTTTGGTGGCTGTCATTGTCAGGCATATTTGCTGACTGGCGATATGTACAATGCTGATCCTGTATGCAGCAAATCGCCTGATCATGGCGTTATTCAGCAAGCGATAGATTCGGCGGCAAAAAGCGCGTTATCCGCTAATGAAAAGCCGTTGATATTTCGTAATAGCAAAAACTCACGGCTTTTATCTTAAAACAGGCATCATCGAAACCTTGCGGGCGGGTTTGTGAAACTTATTAGGAGGTGTAGGGGAGAAGAAATTCGCCTACAAACCTTCCCAAGGCGTATATAAACCCTCAACATTAACCCCGAACATATCCAGTACTCGACCTACTGTTTCATTCACCATAGCCGTTAATGAATCCGTTTTACTATAAAAAGCCGGCATTGGTGGAAATATAATGCCACCCATCTCTGTCACACTCGCCATATTTCTGATATGCACCAGATTTAATGGTGTTTCGCGAGGCATAACCACTAATCGCCTCCGCTCTTTCAAAACCACATCGGCTGATCGTGAAATCAGATTATCACCAAAGCCATGAGCCACCGCTGCCAGGGTTTTCATTGAACACGGGGCAATAATCATCCCTTCTGTTTTAAAACCGCCACTGGAAATACTGGCGGCAATATCATTGATGCCATGAGTAACATCCGCCAATTCAACCAATTCGGCTCGTTTCATAGCCATTTCGTGCTTTAAATTGACCACACCCGCAGAAGAAATAACAAGATGCGTCTCCCATTGCTCCTGCACCTGCAAGATTTGCAACATTCTTACACCATAGACAGCACCGGTAGCGCCGGTCATGGCAATAATCAAGCGTTTCTTCTGAGTCATTTCGTTGATTTTTACAGATGTAACGAAGCAATTAAAATAATTCACCACGAAAAAACTGAAGTTCGCGAAGCAAAAAAAAACGTGAACTTCGTATCCTTCGCGTTAGTAGGTGTTAAAAGATTTTTAATCAGTATCTTAAGCCAGTTTTTCTGCGAACTTATCGGTAGCAGAAACCAAAGCATCGGTCATTTCTGAACCTTGGGCAATGTGCCCGGCATTCGGTAATAAGACATATTCGGCATGAGGCAGCGCCTGATGCAGCTTCATTCCTGCTTCTATTGGACAAACCAAATCCTGACGCCCATGAATGATGATTGTTGGAATGTTGTGTAAAGTAGCACAATTTTTCAGAATCTGATTGTCCTTAAGAAAATAGTGGTGTCTGGCATAATGCAACTCCATACGCACTTGTTTGACCATTTTCTCAGTAACGTGATTGCTTTGGGTTTCTGCTTGATAATCGTTACCTAATGCTACCTGCCCGCCCCAAGCCATCCATTCCTTTGCGACTCGTCTTTTTGCCACCTCATCTTCGCCCCATATCGCATCACATAATCCCTCTACCAGATTTTCCCGGCCTTGTTCCGGAATACTTTCAAACAGACGCTGCCATATCTCGGGATAAATTCGATTTGCTCCATCCTTCGCAAACCAGTCCAAATCTTTTTGTCGCACCAAAAATACAGCACGAATAATCATACCTGTTACTTTTTCAGGATGCTGTTGGGCATATAACAAACCTAGAGCCGCACCCCAAGAACCCCCAAACACCAGCCATTGAGGTATCTCCAAGTGTTGCCGGATCCGCTCCATATCATCAATCAAGTCCTGAGTGGTATTGTTCTCCAGCTCGCCAAAAGGCATAGACAAACCACAGCCTCGCTGATCAAAGAGAATGATGCGGTAGCATTCAGGATTAAAAAAACGCCGATGATCGGGTTTGGTTCCTGAACACGGTCCGCCATGCAGAAAAATAACCGGGATACCGTCAGGATTACCGCTTTGCTCTACATAAACCGAATGCTTGCTGCCAGTTTCAAGGAAAAAAGTGTCGTAGGTGGTTATTTCAGGGTAAAGGGTTTTCATTGTTTAAACTGGCTTCATTTGTTTTATTGAAAGGTACTTTATGATTTGAGTGCTTTACATTACCTGTAAAAATGTCAAGTCCCTTCGCCACAGCCGTCGCACTCATTAAAGCATCAGCAAGTTGTATTGAATGACTTAAATAATGGTGTTCAGCATAAAGCATGGCTTTGGCTGAAATATCTTCGGGAATGTACAGCTTTGTTACATTCCAGAATCTTAACGCCCGCCTCAATGCAATAAGTTCCTGTTTATTGCGCATACCCTGAGCCAGCTCAATATAAGTCACCACCGAAATAAAAAAAACTGCCTGTTCTCAAACTCTGCATGTACTCATCAACTTCAATATCAGTTCGATCCGTCCATATCGAATAAATCATCCTTATCATCCGTCTTATTACTTTTTTCATAGAGCACAAACCTGGCGAAAGGTCTACACCTGAAGGTAATGGCGATATCTTCTCCTCTGCTTACAACATCAAGAAGTTCTTTTGAATGAACCCTAAGTTCTGTTGCAGTTGCTTTCATAAATGACATCCAGATTTCAAGTTGCACTTTCAAAGTGTGAACTTAATAACATTAAGCGTCAATCAGCCGAAATTTACGCAAAAAAAAGGAGGGGTTTTACGCCCTCCTTTTTTTGGATTTGATTTTAAGCGCTTGGTTTAGAACCCGATACCGACGTAACCGCCGGCGTTTAAGGTATTTATGTTAACACCATCAACGTTGCCAGGTGCATAATGGTAACGGACGTCAGCACCGACGTAAAGACTCTTCCAAATTTTGTAGTCAGCACCAACACCAAACATCATGCCTGGCTCTAACACAGTAATTGCATCGGATGGCGGACTGATCACATTCAATTCAAAACCTACAGGAATTAACCAAGGTCTAAAATCATGGCCTTTCAAGAATTTTACTTTTGGAGAAGCCGATACTGTTGCCATATTGACAGTTGCTGTCTGACTGTTAGCAGGCGGTAAATCATAGATTCCTCCTGTAGCAGCTACTAAGGTCGTCACTGCTGGTATAGATAGACCATTGTGCTGAAATGTAGCAAGCTCTGTATAGTTGACGCCCAGTTCAGCCAATACTTCAGTGCCATCCATTAATCCCCACAGGTTATCGTCCAGGCTGAAGTCAAAGCCCGCACCGAAATACCAGGCATCCTTGTCGTTTATAGGCCCTACTAATAAACCGTTTGGATTTGTGCCGAGACCAGGAACATAAGTTGGATCCAGCGTACCACCTCTTTGGGTATCCTGACGAGCATAACCGCCACGGAAGAATACCATGTTGTCTTTGGTTTTGGCTTCAACCGGTTGGGATTTGACTGATTGCATCCATTCATCCAGTTCCTGAACTTTTTGAGAATCTGCGGCGGTCGTAGGAGCATTTACTTGCGCTTTCAAGGCGGCAATTTCATCCTGCATGGCTTGAAGTTGAGCTTCCAGTACCTCAGCTTTTCTATTCGCAGCTTCTGCAGTACGCTCTGCGCTTGATCCCGCTAAAGCTTGTGGAGAAACCAAGGCACCCGCCGTAGTTATTGTTGCCAAGGCTATACCCAGGCAGATGTTATTATTTTTAATTGTCATTGATTCCCCCTCATGAGGTTGTTAATTTACAATAATTTGCTTAAATACAACAAATATGATTTCACGGAGGCAATAATAGCAGCAAATTCATTTCCCCACAAGTTTTATAACATTTTTTTTATTATCAATAAATCCTTAATTATCAATAAATAACAACGAAGTCTTAAATGCACTTATATGCTTGTATGTAGAAAACAACATAAATCCCCATATACAACGCCAACAAGCTCCTTCATTTTTCCCAAGCCTGCACTGTTGAAATAAAACGCGGAATCTGCCATTTATAAATTGATAAACAGGTCAAGTGGAATGATAATTCATTCCACTGTATCCTCTACGCTCACTGTAGTAAAAATATCAATTGCATGATCATTCCGAGTTCATTATTTTTGCTTTAAAAAGTTTTTCCTCTATTTAAAACAACTACACATCAAATATACCTTTATCTTACTTTTATCCACATCCATGAATAAAACTCCTGATATTACCATTATTGGCGGCGGGGCTATCGGCCTGTTGACTGCCAGAGAATTTTGTTATGCCGGCGCTATAGTGATGGTTATCGAAAAAAACTTGTCAGGGCAGGAATCGTCCTGGGCAGGAGGCGGCATTTTGCTGCCGCTTTATCCCTGGAGACAAGCAGATGCGATTACTCGCCTTGCCATACAAAGCCTGACCTTATATCCCGAGTTAGCCGCGCAACTGATTGCCGAAACTCATCTTGACCCAGAATGGATTCCTTGTGGTTTACTAATTACCAAAAATCCAGATATAAATAGTGCAGTCGACTGGTGTAATAGCAATAACATAGCCTTTCAACGCGCTGGGGCGGAATTTTTTAACGATCTTGATACAACCCCCGATAATCCACTTTGGTTGCCCGAGATTGCCCAGGCTCGTAATCCCCGACTGGTAAAATCATTAAAACAGGACCTCATCAACAAGGGTGTGACGCTAATTGAGCATTGCGAGTTAACAAGCATTACTCTGGCTCAAAACCGAATTACAAATATCAACACCACGTTGGGACAGTTCAATGTTAACCAACTGGTCATTTCTGCCGGCGCATGGACTGGACAGTTATTTCGGAAACTTTTTCCCTGGATAATGGGCGATGTGCCGAAAATTGCCCCTGTTAAAGGACAAATGTTGTTGTTTGAGGCCCAGCCAGAAACTTTGCGCACGATGGTGCTGGACGGGGATCAATACCTGATTCCGCGACACGACGGAAAAATCCTTGCCGGCAGCACGGTAGAGCAGAATGGTTTTAATAAAACCACAACGATAGAAGCCCGAAACCGGCTGAATGAGTTTGCCTTAAACTTACTGCCGGCACTTAAAAATGCCCCGCTTATTCATCATTGGGCAGGCTTGAGGCCCGGCACTGAGCATGGTATTCCATATATCGACAAACATCCTGAAATTAGCAATTTAAGCATTAATGCCGGCCATTTTAGAAATGGCCTGGTGCTGGGGCCCGCGTCAGCACAACTCATGGTCGACCTTGTTTTAGGCCGGCCTACTGCCGTAGCGGCGGAACCGTATCAATTATCCCGTCCGCACTGAAATTTTAATGGGCAACCCAACCCGTTTTCGAAGAAATGCTTCGACAATTTTTTCTACCAGGTGACTTAATGAATAGCCACATGCTGAATACAGAGCTTACTAAACCAAGCTGGGCATCGCAAATAGGCCGTGATTCTGAAGGTTTATGGGTTGAATTTGAACAACTGGGCAAAATCAGGCGAGTCTACCTGCCGCAATGGGATGATGCGTTTAAGTATGATAAAGTTGGCCTTTATAGCGATCTCGTAATTAAAGGCATTACTCAGCGCTGCCGCTGGATTCCGCCGGGTATCTTTGACATGGGATCACCAATATCGGAAAAAGAGCGCCATGATAACGAAATCCAGCATCAGGTTACCTTTTCTCAAGGGTTTTGGCTTGCAGATACAGCTTGTACACAAGCTTTATGGAAGGCTGTGATGGGAGATAATCCAGCATTTTTTACGGAAAATGAAAATAACCCGGTTGAGCAAGTAAGTTGGGATGATGTGAAAAATTTCATTAGACTACTTAATAACCTGATTCCGGGATTGGGCGCTCAGCTTCCGACGGAAGCGCAATGGGAATACGCTTGCCGCGCAGGAACGGCGACCCCTTTCTCGTTCGGAGAAACCATAACACCCGAGCAGGTCAACTACGATGGCAACGTTCCTTATGCAAATGGAATAAAAGCCTGGCGCCGGGAAAAAACTGTAGCCGTAAAATCACTGCCGGCTAATCCGTGGGGACTTTATGAAATGCACGGCAATGTTTGGGAATGGTGTGCTGATTGGTACGATGATTATCCTACGATGCCGGTCTCCGACCCGACAGGTCCGGAAACAGGCTCTTGCCGTATATTGCGCGGTGGCTCGTGGAGTAACCATGGATGGCGAACCCGTTCCGCCAACCGCGGCTGGTACGCACCGGTCAATCGCGATAATTACATAGGATTTCGGTTTATTGCAGGTCAATCCTGATTTTTAACTTACTGATAAGTCGCGCATCAAGCAGAAGTGAAGCAAACAGCAACAGCCAGCAAAGCCGGAGCGGGTTGAACGGCGCCTGGCAAATTATCCGGGTATATTAGAAAACCCAGTTAGAATAGAGGCAGTTTATGAAAATCAATAGGCCGGTCACCAATGTTGAATACCCCATAAAAGAGAACATCTCCATTGTTTCCAAGACTGACCTGAAAGGGGTGATTACTTATGCTAATGAGGACTTCATTCGGGTCAGCGGGTTTTCGCGGGACGAATTGATTGGTAAATCGCATAATGTCGTGCGCCATCCCGACGTCCCGGCGGAATTCTTTGAAGATATGTGGAAATCACTGAAAGCGGGCCGCCCTTGGACCGGCGTGGTCAAGAACCGCCGCAAAAACGGCGATTATTATTGGCTGTTAAACAATGTCGCCCCTTTCTACGAAAATGATCAACTGGTCGGCTACATGTCCGTCCGCCTCAAAGCCAGCCCTGAGCAAATCAAGGCTACAAGCGATGTTTACCAGCTTTTTCTCGACGGCAAAGCGGGCAATCTGAAAATCCAGGACGGCAAAGTCATCAAATCGCCCCCACTGGGAAAGCTCAATCTATTCAAGAATTTTACCGTCAAATCCCGTCTGACCTTCCTCATCGGACTGCTATCTCTACTGATGATGGTCATCGGCGGCATGGGCTTGCGAGGCATGAGCAAAACTAACGAAGGCTTGCGTTCGGTGTATAAGGATCGCACGGTTACCATGGGACTGATGTTCACCATCAGTGAACTACAGCGGGAAAATCTGATGCTTATCGCCTCGTCCTTAGTCAATCCAAATCCCGGGGTAATTCAGCAAAACGCCAATGAATTGGACCAAAATATCTTGGCAATCACCAAACCCTGGAATGCATATATGGCTACTCATTTGACCCCCGAGGAAAAAATCCTGGCGGACAATTTTAACGAAAACAGCATGCGCTTCGTGCGAAAAGGTCTAAAACCGGCAATGGAGGCTCTACGCGCCAATGACACAGCATTAGCTGATAAGATCAGAAAAGAAGACATTAGCCCCCTCTACAAACGTGCTAACGAGTCTATCCAGAAGTTAATGCAATTACAAATGAATGTCGCCAAAGAAGTCTACGAGGCGGCGCAATCGCGCTATGAATACACCCGCAACATAACCATCTGCTTGATCCTGATCGGTATTGCACTGGCTCTATGGCAAGGTTTTAGCCTCATTCGGGCAATCGTGCGCCCACTAGGCAAGGCCATTAGTTATTTCGGCAAAATCGCCCAGGGTCACTACGACAACTTCATTGAAATCGAATCTCACGACGAACTCGGCAAAGTGATGGCAGCTCTCAAGGCCATGCAAATCAAGTGTGGTTTTGATGTCGCGGATACCAAACACATCGCCGATGAACACCGGCGCATCAAGGTTGCTCTCGATAACGTCAGCACTGGCGTGATGATCGCTGACAATGCCCGCAACATCATTTACGCCAACAAGTCGGTGCTCGAAATACTCGGCAAAGCCGAGGATGATATTCGCAAGCAATTGCCTAACTTTTCAGTCGCAAATCTGGTCGGCACGAATATTGACAGTTTTCATAAGATTCCTTCACATCAGGCTCAGTTGCTCTCCACCTTGAACGCCGCACATTCAGCCAGTATTGAGGTAGGTGGCCGCCCTATAGTACTGACAGTCAGCCCAGTAATAAACGAGGAAGGCCAACGCTTGGGAACTGTAGCAGAATTAAAGGATCACACCAGCGAAAAATTGATAGAAAATGAGTTCGATACAATCCTGCAAGCTGCAATCATGGGCGACTTCACCAGACGCATCGAAATAGAACACAAAGAAGGCTTCTTTAGACTGCTGGGTGAGAAACTTAACAAACTTCTGGAAACCACTAAAAATGGCATCAATGATGTTCAGCGTCTACTGGATGCTTTGTCACATCGCGATCTGACCGTAACAATTACCAATGACTATTCCGGCAGCTTCGAGCGAGTCAAGAATGATGCGAATATCACGGTAGAAAAACTGAAAGAGAGCATTAATCAAATCAAAGTAGCCGTTAACAGCATCAGCTCTCTGCATAAAGAAATCACATCGAACAAGAGCTATTTGCCGGATCAAGCCTGCGAGCAAGCCACCCAAATTACGACAGATGCATCCGCTATAGCAGACAAGGGTGTCGAAGTAGTCAGTCAAGTCGCCTTGAATATGAATGAAATCCAGGATTATTCGCACAAAATCGCAGACATAATTCCGGTAATTGATGACATTGTGCTCCAGACTAAACTGCTTGCCCACACCCTCGCAATTGAAACAGCGCGCGCTGGAGTACAGGCAGGGGGTTTTACGGCCGTGTCCGCGGAAATGCGTAACCTCATGCAACGTGTTGTTGCCACTGGTGAAGAAATTAAAAATCTAATGGATGACTCGCTAAATATAGTTGGCGACGGGAAAAAACTGGTTACTCAAGCAGGTTTGACTGTCGAGGAAATCGTTCACTCTCTGCATGACATTACAACTATGATGTCTGAAATCAGTAAGGTCTCAGCAGCACAAAAGGCTTGTATTAATCAAATTGATCAAGCCATGGAAAAATGGACAAGTTGAATCAAATAACTATTTGGAGAAATTGGATATGAAGTTAAACAATAAGAAAATCTCTAATTGGTACAAGATTCCACTTATTTTGCTTTTACAACTAATACTGAGCACTTGCTCGGTAGTACATAAAAATACTGGCGATGTGCTGATTAGTTTCGCTGAAGATGAAACGGTACCCTATGTATTGGCAAGCAATGATCTCGATCTTGGCTGTTCGATGTCAAAATCTTTTACACCCTTTATTTTAAGTTTTTCCCGAGTAACCACGCCGCCTAACGAGCTGGCAATCATGTTGTATTTATTGGCCGGTAGCTGCTCGGAATTTAAGGCCTGGGAAGAAGAGTTGCGTTACTTGCGAGCGGTGTATTCTAAAAATGTCCTGGAGGCTCAAGATGCCCGAATTGCCCAGAAAAGATTTCTTAATCAAGCGGCTCGGCGGCAATTAGCGGGCTATAACAGCCTGGTGTCAGCTATTGCAGAACCAGGCGGTGAATGTCCGGCATTTAATTCCGATAATGCTGAACTTTATTGGTTGATTGGTCTTTTAGACGGCTTGCAGGCCATGCTCAACGATTTGGCAACCGAGGGTAGCGCAAATGTTCCACTGGATATTGCGTCTAAAGTAGGCCGGGGCGCTGGTTGCTTGGATAATGAACAGTGGTGGGGCTTACCCAAGGCAATCCAGGCGGCTATTTGGGTGACTATTCCTGGCGACAAACCCGCCGATGCCGATCCGTTAAAGATATTGGATCAATCCATGCAAATCGGATTACAACAAGGTGTCCCGATTGCTCAAGTACTTGCGGCTCAAATCCAAATGGGGCTTGGCCATACGGATCAAGTAAAGGCTATTATTCGTCGCCATCAGGAGGCAAAAAAGCAAACTCCCGCTTCGTCGACATATAGATTGTTGGACGAATTTACTACTCTGCAATTACAGGCAATTTCAGATCGATTATGGACTGAAGCAACAGGTAAACGAACACCTATCTCCGGATTAGGTACTTTTTGGGATGATCCGAAAAAAGCTGTAGATACCATTAATATCGACGATATGCTCAGATAGCGGCCTAGGCAGCGAAATTTTCTAAAGAAATTTTTCCTATTAACAATACTTCTGTCGTGGAGTTGACTATTTCATAACAGATAGAGAAAAAACGAGGTATTAACTCATGAACATTTTTGACCACATCTTATCTAGGTTAATAATAGGATTTATCTTGTTATCAAATGCTACTATCGCCGCTGCTGAGACAAAAACGCTGTGTGTCTTTGATATGCTCGGCGCCAATGGCCCTTATTTTGCTGAAATGAAGGATTACAAAACAGCAGCGCTTGCCTGGGGCGTTGACTTTACACTTAAACCCTATACCAATGAGCGTGTGGCCGCGGAAGACTTTAAAGCCGGGACATGCGATGCCGTCATTTTTACCGGCATTAGGGCGCGCCAGTTTAATCCTTTTACAGGCAGTATTGATGCTATTGGTTCAATTCAGGATTATGGCTTATTAAAATCGGCAATCAGCACAATCAGTTCAAAAAAAGCTGAAAAATTGATGTTCAATGATCCCTATGAAGTAGTAGGCATTCTACCCGCGGGTGCAGCTTATATGTTTGTCAAAGACCGCACGGTAGACACGGTAGGTGAATTAGCCGGCAAACGGATTGCTATTTTAGACTCAGATCCTGCCCAGACGGAAATGGTTACTTTTGTTGGCGCTTCGCCTGTGAGTACGACAATTGCCAACATGTACAGTGAATTTAATAATGGTTCTGTCGATGTGACCTATGGGCCTGCGATTATGTATGAGGCGATGGAGCTTTATAAGGGTTTGGAACCCAACGGCGGGGTTATTCAATTTTCACTGGCGCAACTTACGCTGCAAATCGTCAATCGAAAGGATAAATTTCCAGAAGGATTTGGTCAAAGTTCGCGTGACTTCGCTTTAAGCCGCTTCGATAGATTGGTTGAAGTCATTGGCAACTCCGAGAAAAAAATCCCTCAAAAGCTCTGGGTTAATATTCCTGAAAACGATAAGACCAGCTATAACGAAGTATTTAGACAAGCCCGAATCAGGCTTCGAGGCAAAGGTATTTATAATGACAAAATGCTTACCATCATGAGAAGACTACGCTGTGAGAAAAACCCACAGTTACCGGAATGTACTGCTGCTGATAAAGAATAATTTAAGCATGTCAAATAAATCTCTTCAGCGGAGCTGGCAGGAGTGGGTATCTTCACTACCGGTTTTTTTGCTGTTGATAACCATTGTTTTTGCAGGTAATGGCGAAAAAATACACGCTCAGTTACTTAAAGCAGGAGAATCGATCTGGCATGATTACTTCACACTCAGAGGCGACATTCCAATTCCTGCGTGTAATGTAAACCCTGATATTGAATTGGAACTTAATAAGCTCGCTGGCGAAACTGATAAGCTGGACGAACTGTTTACTAATCAACCATTTGATAGGGAGGCGGCTCGTGTTTCCCTGGAAAGTGCGCGGCAATTGTGTGTTAAAAAGCACCAGCTTGCACAACAAAACCGGGCAAGAATAACACCAGCCGTTATTGTTTTTCGTAGTATTGAAACCAGTGTATCGGCCATCAGCATTTTTGCGTTTAAAAATGATCGTATCATTCTGGCATTGATGGTGTTTATTTGTGCCATTACCTGTGCTATCAGACAGCATCATATTGCATTCAGACTTGTGACAACACTGCTAGATAACCATATTTCCAGTGCTGCACAGTTGTTGGGTAACCTTATACTGGCTATTTCCGCCTGGATATATCGAACAAGTGTTTACCAATCATCTGCCGTTGTTGATCATCCCGAGATTTTCCCTGTAGTAATTATTGGTTTTTTGGCATTATGCAGCATCAACATTTATCAGCTTGCCAAACCACGACAGGGACTCAAGCCAGGCGGGAAATTAGTCAATGCTTTGGCGGCCATTCCTCTTTACATCATCATGGGTATTGGCGCGGGTAGTTATTTCTTCCTGGTTGAAGGTAATGCCGCGGGACTGGCAATTTTCTTCAGCTTATTATTTGATCAAGCGGGTTTGTTCCTGAATATCGGTTTATACATTTGGGTGGGGATGTTACTCGCGCAAACGTGTCTGGGTGAACTGGTTTTTTATATTCTCCGCCCCTGGAATATGTCGCCTGAATTGTTAGCCTTTGTTGCAATCGTGATTATGGCCGTGCCCACTGCGTACACAGGCGCTTCCGGAATTATTATTATTGCGTTGGGCGCAACAGTATACAAAGAATTACGTCGCGTAGGCGCGCGCAGGCAACTGGCTTTAGCAACGACCGCCATGACCGGCAGCGTTGCCGTAGTACTCAGACCTTGCCTCTTAGTGGTAATGATCGCGGCTTTAAATAAAGAAGTCGTAACCGATCAATTGTTCAGTTGGGGTCTGAAAACATTTATGACTTCAATAATGGTATTTTTCCTGGTTATGCTTATTTCAAAACGTGAAAAAATCCTAATTGCACCCTTGCCGGGCGCGTTTAAGTCTTCTTTGAAAATGCTTGTCAAATTGCTTCCATACGCAGCCATTACCCTATCAATTGTTTTAGGATATATTTATTTATTGAATGCCTATTTGGATGAATTTTCCGCGCCCGTTAT
>CAYVFT010000105.1:0-9384 GCA_964450225.1 uncultured Crenothrix sp.
ACACCACCCGCCGGATGCGTTGGGGTTCGCAAGCTCACCCCAACCTACGGCCCTTTTTCGCCAGCCGGTTTTTCGTATGGTTCATCCTCAGTGATTTTCCTCCCATCGTAAAACATCCAAGTCCAGTGAAGCATCGCCTTAATGAAATCAGGATGCTCCGGTATCAACACGTGGTGATTCGCGATTGCTTTAAGAATCGCACCGAGGGCAGAAATATCGGGATCAAACGTAACTTCATCATTGCCCCCCTCGTCCATATGCTTCAAGTCATTAATGTTCAGTTGATCATTAATATGTTTCGCATATTTCGCCCGCGCCGGAGTTTCACCGGATAGCGCCTCTCTAACTGCCATTGCGTAGTCTGAAAACGGTTGCTTGCCCGCATTCAGAACGAGACCGTGAAGAATGCCGTCCGCGGCGCCGGCTAGAGTAATGGCGGACAGACAATCTCTACGGCTAACGAACAGGCCAATCGCCGTTTCCAGTTGCCGTTGCGCGAGCGCTAGCTTACTTATGGTTTTCTCCGTCACTCTTAACCTCTCACGCGGGGAAGCAAACGTGTCTGTAGTGGGTTCTAACGTTCGCGTTAACCCGCGAGCAAAAGGGGCGAGAAGCGCCGCTTTTGCGAGTCGGTGTTGAACGCGGTGTTATGTGGCGTTCTATTCATACTGCTCACCAAAACGTATTGCGTTTCCGTATGGATCGTTAATCTGCATTTCATTCATTCCCCAGGGCTGTTTCGTTAACTCATACGCAAACGGTGCACCCGCAGCCTTAAACTCGGTAAACAATGCTTCAATGTTCTTGACCCGAATGTAGCAACTGCTTTGGCAAGCAATTGCTTTCGCTTCATTTTCGGTCGGTGCTTGCCAGAAATGAATTTCCGTATCCCCTCTTTTGACAATGATGAGCTTGTGCTTGGGGAATTTCTCAGCAACAATGAAATTGAGCTTCGACTCAAAAAAGTCTGCCGTTTTTTCTATGTCACCGGTTGGTAGTTGCGAGATGGCCGGGCTAAGTATGGCGATGCTCATTCCTGTTCCTTTGAGCCACATAACTATAATTAGACATCCTAATAGACGCAAAACATTGCGTCATTTGTTTGCCTAAATGTGTATAAAAATAAAAAATCATCGTTATTTCATTTGCTTGTAAAGATTTAGTATGGCCTAAATTAAAGACAGGTGGCATCATCAAAAACCATGAAAAATCCAAACTATAAATTTATACGGCAAATAACAGCCCTAATTCTCAACAACCGCAAACGCCCTAATCTTCCCAACCAAAGCCTTCATTTTCTCCGTTTCCACGTCCCAATCCCCCATCAAAACCGCAACCAAGTCATCATCCTCCTGTTCCAACAACTCGACAAACTGTGCTTTCTCGTCCTCATCGGCCACCACATAACCTGAATCCAGATAGCACTGCAGAAGTAGATCCAGTTCCTTGGTGCCGCGCCGGCATTGCCAGCGTAACCTGGCGAGTTGATTCATTAACCCAGTTTTCTCTGGACTAGCAATTTTTTGGTTTCAGCGATTGCTTTGGCGGGATTCAAGCCTTTGGGACAGGTATCGGTGCAGTTCATGATGGTATGGCAGCGGTACAGTTTGAAGGGGTCTTCCAGTTCATCGAGACGCTCCCCGGTGTTTTCATCGCGGCTATCCACCAGCCATCGATAGGCTTGTAGCAATACGGCAGGGCCCAAATAGCGATCGCTATTCCACCAGTAACTTGGGCAGCTGGTTGAGCAACACGCACAGAGAACACATTCATATAAGCCGTCCAGTTTTTCGCGGTCTTCCCTGCTTTGCAGGCGTTCGCTATCTGCAGGTGCCGGGGTTTGCGTTTCTATCCACGGTTTGATGGAGGCGTATTGTGCGTAAAAATGCGTCATGTCGGGCACGAGATCTTTAATAACCTGCATGTGCGGGAGAGGGAAAATCTTGATGGTACCGGGATAAGAATCGATGGCTTTGGTGCAGGCCAGGGTATTTTTACCATTGATGGTCATCGCGCAGGAACCGCAGACGCCTTCACGGCAGGAACGCCGGAAGGTTAAGGTGCTGTCGATTTCATTTTTAATTTTCAGGATGGCATCCAGCACCATAGGGCCACAATGGTCCATATCCAGTTCATAACTATCGATGCGCGGATTTTCTTCAGTATCGGGATCCCAACGGTAGACTTCAAAACGGCGGATATTTGCTGTACCTGCAGGCGCTTTATAAGTTTTGCCTTCGGTCACTACCGAGTTTTTGGGCAAGGTGAACTCAGCCATTAGTAAACTCTCTCTTTAGGTGGAATAACGTCAACTTCGTCGGTTAAGGTATATAAATGTACGGGTCGATAATCGATTTTTATTTTATCGTCCACCAGCCATGTCAAGGTATGTTTCAACCAGTTGGCATCATCACGGTTAGGGTAATCTTCCCGCGCATGTCCGCCACGGCTTTCGTGCCGATTACCTGCGGCATTAATCGCTACGCTGGCTTGACTGAGCAGGTTATCCAGTTCCAAAGTTTCAACCAGATCGGTATTCCAGATCAGGGATTTATCTTTTACACCCACATCGGCAAAGGATTGCTTGATTTCAGCCATCGCTGGAATGCCTTCATCCAGTGTGGATTGAGTTCGGAATACCGCCGCTTTCGCTTGCATGGTTTTTTGCATAGCCAAACGAATATCTGATGTTGTGCGGCTGCCATTGGCATTGCGAATTTTATCAAAACGGGCCAGCGCTTTATCACAGGCGGTCTTGGCCAATGGTTTTTGCGCAGTGCCCGGTTTGATGAGTTCTGCGCAACGGATGGCGGCAGATCGGCCGAAGACGACTAAATCAAGTAACGAGTTTGAACCCAGCCGATTGGCGCCGTGGACGGAAACACAAGCTGCTTCACCAATAGCCATCAAGCCTGGCACAACTTTATCGGGATTATCGCCGTCCAGTGTTACCACTTCCGCTTTGTAGTTGGTGGGAATGCCGCCCATGTTGTAATGTACGGTAGGTAAAACAGGAATTGGTTCTTTGGTGACATCGACTCCGGCAAAGATTTTCGAGGTTTCGGCAATGCCCGGTAAGCGTTCGTGAATAATTGCAGGATCCAGGTGTTCGATATGCAAATAAATATGATCTTTCAGTTTGCCGACACCGCGCCCTTCGTGAATTTCAATGGTCATGGCGCGGCTGACTACATCACGTGAGGCCAAATCTTTAGCGTGTGGCGCATATCTTTCCATGAAACGCTCACCTTCTGAATTAGTCAGATAACCGCCCTCGCCTCTTACTCCTTCGGTAATCAAACAGCCGGCACCGTAAATTCCGGTCGGGTGAAACTGGATAAACTCCATGTCCTGTAACGGCAAACCTGCACGTAACACCATGGCATTGCCATCGCCTGTCACTGTATGTGCAGAAGTACAGGAAAAATAAGTACGACCGTAACCCCCTGTCGCCAGGACGGTGACATGCGCTTTGAATAAATGCATCGAGCCATCATCAAGACACCACGCCAACACGCCCCTGCATTCGCCATCTTCCATAATCAGATCGAGCACGATGTACTCAACAAAGAATTCGGCATTATGCTTTAACGCCTGTTGATACAAGGTATGCAAAATCGCATGTCCGGTTTTATCCGCCGCCGCGCAGGTGCGTTGTGCTGTGCCTTTGCCGTAATGGGTGGTCATGCCGCCAAAAGCGCGTTGATAAATTTTACCGTCGGGCGTTCTGGAAAAAGGCACGCCATAATGTTCCAGTTCGATTACAGCAGCCATGGCTTCACGGCACATATATTCAATGGCATCCTGGTCACCCAGCCAATCCGAGCCCTTGACGGTATCGTACATGTGAAAACGCCAGTCATCTTCACCCATATTGCCTAAAGCTGCACTGATGCCGCCTTGCGCCGCAACAGTATGACTGCGGGTGGGAAATACTTTGGTGAGACAGGCGGTTTTCAAACCTTTTTCTGCCATGCCAAAAGTGGCGCGAAGGCCAGCCCCCCCGGCACCTACAACCACCACATCATACGTATGCTCAATAATTTTATAATCTGCCGACATAAGTTACCCTATTAATAGTGTACGAAACACCGCAATCAACGCCGCCAGTGCCAGCAACAGAAAACTCAGGTTTACCATCCAGACTGCGGCAATTTTGACACCTTCAGCGGCAATATAATCCTCAATAACCACCTGCAAACCCAACGCAGCGTGATAAAAAACGGCGAGCACCCAAGCTACTATACAAAGAGTATTCAGAGGTATTGCTAACCACTCTACTGTATGTTGATAAGGCGCATTTAAGCTCAAATTTAGAAAAGTGATTAACCAGTAAGATAAGGGAATCAGCGCCACTGCGGTGACACGCTGCATCCACCAGTGAGAAGTTCCAGTTTTTGCTGAACCTAATCCGCGAACCTTGGCTAAAGGCGATCTATAATCCATAAACACCCCTTATTCAGAAGTTAATAATAATGTAAACAGGGTAAGAACCAATGAGCAACCCAATTCAATCAGTGCGTACCGTTTCAGGGTATCGCGGTCAAAACTTTTACCCGCATCCCAGATTAAATGCCTTACGCCGTGACATAAATGGAAAAAAAGTGCGTAAATAAAACCCCAATACAGCAACTTCACGGGCCATAGACTCATAAAAGACTGCATTGACGAATATGTACTTGAACCGCCAGCTACGGCGTATAGGATGTAGACAATAAGAATCAGTCCGGCCGATAACAACATACCGGTCAAGCGGTGGGTAATTGAAATAATACCGGTTAAAGGTAGCTTGTAGACTTGCAGATGAGGTGAGGTAGGTCTGTTAGTATTTGTTGCCATCGTTTTATCCAGTTAATCACGTTCTTTTTGAGTTATGTTGCCATTATGATCAATAATGACACTCCAGTCATTGCCAGATGCGTTGACAGTCAAATCATATTCTTCACCAACGCCATTGGGGTTAACCACCAATATCGCCTTTTTAATGGTATAAGTATCGAAAGCAGCCTTCAAATTATCATAGGCAACAGAGGGCATCATATTGGCTGTCGTAACGTTATCGGCATTAACAAAAAAACGGCCATTATCTCTATACAGTTCAATTATGCTCTCTTTATCTTTCTCTTCTTTAAAAGTAATTTCGTACAAGGATTGTTTAAAATGAGTCTTCTTTTCCGCAGAAATATCTATAGCATTCGGATGTCTTTTGTAAAATTGGTCCAATATTATTGGAGGTATGGCATCTTTACCCAAAATTTCAGCACTAGCGGAAACCGATGACAATGCCAACACTATTATTCCCAGATTTGAAAAAAATTTACGCATTACTGAATTTACCTGTAAGTGTTTGTTAAAAAAGTTGAATACTCTTGTATGATTTAAACGTTTTATAGTGCTTCCATTGCCAGAAAAGAGCCTCTGTAATTTAAAGACGCTTTAAACATAAGTGTGACAATTGTCAAACCTAAAAAATTAATTGGTTGATTTGATTATATTCTCGGCCGATATTTTTCTTACAAAAACGCTACTGAAAATTCACCTGTTAGCGATTACAACAGCATAGACGGCCAAACTGGGCAGCAAGATCATATATCTTACTCGTCCAGACCTGACTTTCCAACTTTTCAGCGACTATTTGTTGCTAACAGCTGCGTGAAGCATAATTGCGCTCATGAAACGAATAGCGTTAATATCAGTCCAAAAATTACTTTTTTAATCATGCCTGAACACTCTTTGTAGTCTGGCATTGAACAGGAGGCAGGACGATGAAAAGTGTTGTTATTGCAGGATATTGTCGAACACCCTTTACTCCGGCGCATAAGGGCCAGCTAAGCACAGTCAGACCGGATGACTTCGCCGCCCAGGTCGTTAAAGGTTTAATCAGTAAAACTGGGGTAAACCCGCAAGATATTGAAGATCTTATCCTGGGCTGCGCATTTCCCGAAGGCGAACAAGGGCTTAATATGGCCAGACTGTTGGTTCATTTGGCAGGCCTGCCTATCACTGTTGCCGGTATGACAGTCAACCGCTTCTGTGGATCATCCATGCAGGCGATACATATTGCAGCTGGCGCTGTTCAGATGAATGCCGGAGAGGTGTTTGTCTGTGCCGGTGTTGAATCCATGACCAGAATTCCGATGGGCGGCTACAACTACATGCCTAATCCGGCACTTTACGAGGCCTATCCACAAGCCTATATCAGCATGGGTGATACCGCTGAAAACCTCGCCCGTCAGTATCACATCAGCCGTATTGATCAGGAGGCCTTCTCACTGTTAAGTCAGCAAAAAGCCTATGCGGCCCAACAACTAGGACGGTTTGCGGAGGAAATTATCCCCATTGATTCGGTAGACAGAGACGGCTGTATCCGTCCTGATTCTACCGCCGATGCCCTTGCTCAACTGCCTCCTGCTTTTCAGGCAACGGGCAGCGTTACCGCAGGAACTTCATCACCGTTGACCGACGGCGCGGCAGCTGTCCTGGTTTGCAGCGAGGACTATGCCTTAGCTCACGGTTTGGATATGCTGGCAAGAATCAAGGCTATTGCGGTGTCGGGCTGTGCGCCGGAAATTATGGGTATCGGCCCCGTCGCTGCCACGCATAAAGCATTGGAACGCGCAGGACTGGATTTGGATGATATTGATATAGTGGAATTGAATGAAGCGTTTGCCGCACAAGCCATCGCTGTTCTTAAAGCCATGCCGATACCCGCGCACAAACTTAATCTTGATGGTGGGGCTATTGCGTTGGGTCATCCGCTTGGCGCGACGGGAGCCCGGATTACCGGCAAGGCAGCGAGCCTGTTAAAACGCGAAAACAAACGTTATGCCTTGGCTACCCAGTGCATAGGCGGCGGTCAGGGTATCACTACTATCCTGGAGGCCATCTGATGAACATCGAAAAAGTCGCTGTAATCGGTGCAGGTGTCATGGGCGCGAGTATTGCCGCGCACATCAGCAATGCCGGCATTCCGGTAATACTGCTAGATATTATTCCTAAAAATGCCACAAACCACAGTATTATCGCCGAAACTGCCATTCAAAAACTGCTAAAAACCGAACCCGCGCCATTCATGCACAAAAACAATGCTCGTCTGATTACGCCGGGTAATATTGAAGATCACCTGCAATGGCTGGCTGATGCAGACTGGGTGATTGAAGCAGTTATTGAACATCCTCAGATAAAAAAATCCTTGTATAAGAAACTGGATTCCGTTTGCCGAAAAGACTGCCTGATTTCCTCCAACACCTCTACCCTGCCCTTGAGTTTATTGGTGGAGGATATGCCGGATAGTTTTAAAGAGCGCTTCATGATTAGCCATTTTTTTAATCCGCCTCGCTACATGCGCTTGCTGGAACTGGTTACCGGCCCGCAAACCAGGCCGGAGCTTGTCGCAGCCGTTAGCCATTTTGCCGATATCAAGCTTGGCAAAGACGCTATTACCTGCAAAGACACCCCTGGATTTATAGGCAACCGCATTGGTATTTACTGGCTGCAATGCGGCCTGCTGGAGGCTATGGCGCTCGGTCTGACTGTTGAACAAGCGGATGCAGTAATGCCAGCATTTGGCATACCAAAAACCGGCATGTTCGGCTTGATAGATTTGGTCGGTCTGGATCTTATTCCGCATATTCTAAGCAGCATGGAACGGGCGCTACCGCCTGAAGATGCCTTTCATCAAGTCAATCAACTTCCTGCTTTGGTTCAGAATATGATAGATGAGGGCTATACAGGCAGAAAAGGCAAAGGTGGTTTTTACCGTTTAAACGAGGAGCGTGTTAAGGAATCCATTGATCTGGGCACTGGTGAATACAATCTTAGTGAAAAGCCCGATATGGAAACTATTCATGAAGCAAAAAAAACGGGTTTTCAGACATTGCTGACTTGCCCCGATTTGACCGCCTTCTATGCCTGGCGAGTCATGTCAAAAACGCTGACTTATGCCGCCAGCCTGGTTCCTGAAATATCCGATGATATTGTTGCCATTGATGCCGCCATGCGCGAAGGCTATAACTGGAAATACGGACCATTTGAACTACTGGATCAAATAGGGGTAGCCTGGTTCGTCGACAAACTGCGCGCAGAAAATTTGCCGGTACCTACGCTGCTAGCCGATAAACGGCCTTTGTACCAAGTAAGCTCTGGCAAACTCACTTTTGCCGATTTATCAGGTAATTATCATCCGGTTCACAGAGCTGAAGGTGTTTTGCTGCTCTCTGATGTTAAGTTGAAAAATCCGGCAGTATTGAACAACCCATCGGCCAGTTTATGGGATATTGGCGATGGCGTTGCCTGTCTGGAATTTCATAGCAAAATGAATACGCTGGATATGGATACCATGACACTTATCAACCAAAGTATTGATAAAGTCAGCAGCGAATTTTCAGCGCTGGTTATTCATAATGATGGCGAGAATTTTTCGGCGGGCGCCAATCTTGGTTTGTTGATGCACGCTATCCATCATGGCGACTGGCCAGCAGTCGAGCAACTTGTCAGACAAGGACAACAAACCTATAAAACCTTGAAGTATGCGCCCTTCCCTGTTGTCGGCGCGCCGTCAGGACTCGCTTTAGGCGGGGGGTGCGAGATTTTGCTACATTGCGATGCTATTCAGGCGCATGCCGAGCTTTACATCGGCCTGGTAGAAACCGGTGTCGGCTTAATACCGGGCTGGGGAGGCTGTAAAGAATACTTGTGCCGCTGGCTCACGTTCCCTAAAAGACCGGGTGGCCCCATTCCGCCGATTGTCAAAGCCTTTGAAACCATCAGCATGGCAAAAGTATCAAAATCGGCTGTTGAAGCCAAGGAACTGTTATTTCTGGCGCATTCTGACGGCATTACCATGAACAAGAACCGCCTGCTAGCCGATGCCAAGTCCAAAGCTTTATCGCTATGTAAAAATTACACAGTTCCACAACCCTGTGCTTATCCAATGCCCGGTAAGACCGCCAAGATATTGCTTAGTATGGGTATTAAAGCCTTCCACTTATTAGGCAAGGCCACGGACTATGATGTAGAAGTCTCTGAAAAACTGGCCTTTGTGCTTAGTGGTGGAGATTCTGATATTACCTCACCGCTAACTGAAGACGCTATGCTGGCGCTGGAACTGGAAGCCTTTGTGACGCTGGTAAAACAACCGGGTACGCTGGCAAGACTGGAGCACATGCTGAAAACGGGCAAGCCGTTGAGGAATTAAAGTTGTACAGTGAAAAGAGAATACAAATCTTTTAAATGGCGCGGCTTTAGCCGCGAATCAGTGACTCCAATCGCGGCTAAAGCCACTCCCACACAAGTCACAAAGGGGATGTTAATTTTGGCCGCGCTCTAACATCGAATTACTTTTCACGCCTTTTTTCCAATTGAGGAGGAAAAGTCATTTGTTTT
>CAYVFT010000105.1:9484-13133 GCA_964450225.1 uncultured Crenothrix sp.
ATCGAATTACTTTTCACGCCTTTTTTCCAATTGAGGAGGAAAAGTCATTTGTTTTTCTATCAATTTGACCTCATCCCCAGGCAAGCGTTTTTCCCTGGACAAGCGTTCATGTCGGGCGCGCGCCAAATAGCCGGCAAGCCCGCTGCCCGAGGCAACCAGCACCATCATACCGACCGTAATCAATTGACTGAAGATCAAGGCACCTCCGGTAACCGCCGCCACGGTACAGACAACACCCATCTTGAAATTGGCTCTGGCATGGGCTTTGCGTATTTCCTTTTCCTGATTCCGGTAACTCTGCAATGCAATGTCCGCTTTTTCCCGCTCGGCAGCCAGTAAAATCCTTTCTCTTTCCCTTGCATGTTGTTCCTGTAGTTTTGATCGTTCCGCGGCGATATTGGCTTTTTCCCGTTCCGCATTGAGCAGGATGCGTTCCCGTTCATACGAATGGCGATCCTGCATGCTTTGCAATTCGTTTTTATGCAGGTCACGACCAATATAAACAAACCAGAAAGCAGTCAACACGGCCATGATCAGGCAAAACAGGACAACGACGGCAATAAACTGAGGATCCGGCAGCCAGGTCAAAATTGCCATCACCGTGATGGCAGAAACAATCTGAACAAGGATGATTCCAAAAAGAAACTTAAGCACCGACGGGTCTCTTAACAAACTATGACGTTTAAAAACAATGGATTTATACCATCACAACACATACTCATAAATTTCGGTAACTTTTTTATTCTGCACATCAATAAATACAAGCAATGGCGTAATGCGGTTGACGACAAGGATATAGGAAACTACCGATATAATTGGCGTAATCATCAACAATTCGAGCATGGGTTTGGACAATGTTCATAGAGAATCCATTTAATAATTTGTGATTCTAAAGGACTTTTTTGATAGCAAACAAATTTTCTCGACGCAGTGGCCAACATGGAATTTATTACTTCGCGCCATTTTGTGTCATTATCTACTTGCCATTATTGTCACTGGGTAATTGCTGGACCGCCGGCAACTAACTAACTATCATGCCAGGCGCGCCATTTGATCATTGCGCCTTTAAGTGTTGGCTCGAAATGCTCCAGAAATAGCTGGCCCTCATCCCCAATTGGAACAGAATTTTTAGAGGAGAACACCCATGCTCTGGTTATTCGCACTGCTCATCATCTTATGGATTTTATTCTATTACAAAACCCCCATGCTTTTAGCAACAGTAGTTTTAGGTCTGTTACTTGGTGCTTATACCGTAACCTATGGCTTGACTCTGTGTATATACAATACGGGCACTGGTTGTAGCTTTCATCTCCCCTTCCTTTCGGGAGAGGACAGAGCTGAGGGTTTTCAAAAAAGCGTGAATTTTGACTTTCCGCGATATAGTACAATTTTATGGATTGGGTTTTTATTACTCTTTATTCCACTTAATACTCCATTTATCCGGAAACATCTATTCAGCCGCTGGATTTTCAAGCTAATGAAAGGCGCCTTACCGCCGATGTCGCAAACTGAACGAGAAGCCCTGGAAGCGGGCAATACCTGGTGGGATGCCGAGTTATTCTCAGGCAATTCCGACTGGAAAGTTTTGCAGGATTTACCTGTTTCGCGTTTGTCAGAGGAAGAACAAGCCTTTATTAATGGCCCTGTTGAAACGCTTTGCACAATGCTGAATGACTGGGATATCACCCATAACCGCAAGGATCTGCCCAAGGCAATCTGGGACTACATTAAACAGCAAAAATTCTGCGGCATGATTATTCCCAAGGAATATGGTGGATTGGCGTTTTCAGAAACAGCACATTCCGAAATAGTCATGAAAATTGCCAGCCGCAGTACCACAGCAGCGGTCACGGTGATGGTGCCCAATTCTTTGGGACCGGCAAAATTATTGTTGAATTACGGCACTGAACAACAAAAAAATCATTATCTGCCCCGTCTGGCTACCGGCGAGGAAATTCCTGCCTTTGCACTGACCGGCCCGCTAGCCGGTAGCGATGCGGGCGCTATGCCGGATACGGGTATTGTTTGTTATAACCCGGATAAGGTGTTGGGAATTCGCCTCAATTGGGAAAAGCGCTATATCACCTTGGGGCCTGTGGCCACTGTGCTGGGGCTTGCATTTAAGCTCTACGACCCCGATCATCTCATCGGCGACAAGGAAAAAATCGGCATTACCGTTGCACTGATTCCCACAGATACACCCGGTATATCCATAGGCAGGCGCCACAACCCCCTGGATTCTGCCTTTCAAAACGGCCCTAACTGGGGCAAGGATGTGTTTATACCCATGGACTGGATCATCGGCGGCATCGAACAAGTCGGTAACGGCTGGAAAATGCTCATGCAATGCCTCTCTACAGGTAGAGCTATTTCACTACCGGCTCTCAGTGTCGGTGCGGCAAAGTTCACCTGCCGCAATACCGGCGCATACGCGCGTATCCGTAAACAATTCAAGCTACCCCTTGGTGAATTTGAAGGCATTCAAGAACCACTTGCACGCATGGCAGGTGAAACCTATATCCTTGATGCCGCGCGTAAAGTAACTAATGCAGCTCTGGATAACGGTGAAAAACCTGCCGTTATTTCCGCCATCCTCAAATACGAACTCACCGAAAGAATGCGCCGAATTGTTAATGACGGTATGGATATTCAGGGCGGCTCAGGTATTTGCCTGGGGCCCAAAAATTATCTTGGCCGTTTATATCAGGTTGTTCCGGTCAGCATTACCGTTGAAGGCGCGAATATTCTGACCCGGACCATGATGATTTTCGGCCAGGGTGCAATCCGCTGCCATCCCTACATTCAAAAAGAAATGGCGGCATTGCAGCAAAATGACCTTCGGCAGTTTGATAAAGAGCTGTTTCAGCATGTCGGTTTTTTTATGCAAAACATGGCTGCCGGTTTCTGGTTGGGATTAACGAATGCCCGTTTTCGCAGGGTACCCGGCGACAAGAATACCCGGCGTTATTACCGGCAAATTGCCCGATTAAGTGTCGGCTTTGCGCTACTTGCCGATTTCGCCCTGATAACTCTGGGCGGTACACTGAAACGAAAAGAAAGAATCTCTGGTCTTTTTGCCGATGTTTTAAGCAACCTGTACCTGTGTTCCTGCGTTCTCAAACATTATCAGGACCAGGGCTGCCTCAAAGATGAAACGCCTTTACTGAATTGGGCTTGCCAACAAAGCATTTACCGGACACAGCAATCATTACGTGCGGTTTTCTGGAAACTGCCGATGCGCCCGTTTGCGTGGGTTTTGCGTGGGCTTATTTTTCCTTTCGGAAAGCCCTACTCGCCTCCAAGTGACCAACTGATTCACAAAACTGCAACACTTCTGCTGACAGATTCACCCGTTCGTGACCGTTTGACCCACGGTATTTACATCAACAGCAAAGCCGATGATGCTACCGGGCGTATTGAGGTAGCCTTCAAAGCTGTATTGGCAGCCGCGCCAGTAGAAGCCAAAATTCGTTTGGCGCAAAAGCAAAAACAGTTGCCCAAAGGCGACCCGTTTAAAATGCTTGCAGAAGCAATAACCAAAGGCATCATCACCCAGGATGAAGCCGGATTGTGCACTAAAGCCGAACAGGCCGGACTGGCAGCTATTACTGTCGATGATTTCAGTGCAGAAGAGTTAATCCGGATTTAG
>CAYVFT010000106.1:0-12532 GCA_964450225.1 uncultured Crenothrix sp.
GAACGGCGCGCAATGTTGATTGCTGCACACTGATGATTTCCGTGCCCTTTTCATGGCCGGAATCATAAAGGCTGACTGGCTCTACAGTCCACCTGTGAGGTGTAACAGGTGCCGAGGCACAACCCGATAAAAAAACGATGGATAATAGGGTAATGAGATGATTAATTTTCATGATAAAAGCGGATTGGAAAAATGACGGCGCAGACCTGAAAGCTCTGACGATAAGATGCGATATTATAGTTTGTAAGATGATTTGGCTAAATCACTATCGGAGCGCTTTAACTCGGTGAATAGTGTTCCAGCTTCAGACCACTGGTAGGCGTAAAATGTTTAGCATTACTGGTGCAGAGTAATTCATGATTCTTAAGAGCCGTTGCGGCAATGAGCGCATCTCCCATTTCGATGCTGTGACTTAAGGCGTATTGTCGGACCATTTGCCGCGCGTGATAGGAAACTGGCCATTGCATTTTCCTGTTCCTTCGTAGTGACAGAAGGCTTTACAGGCTGAACAATACCTAACGTTTGACCATGATAAGTAATTTCAACAGTTTCGCCACGTTTGAGAGCATCAATAAGCGCTTTGTGTTGCGATTGTAATTGTGAGGCAGATAATTGCATAGCACTAATATAGCTATTTAAAAATAGTTATATTAACAGGATTGACGTATTTTGAAGAAAATTCGAATTAACGTAACGAGCCCAAGTTGTAAAACCCGTTCGGCATCAGATATAGTTAAAATGTTGCCCATAAAAAAGCCGCGCTGGATCGCTCAGTGCGGCTGTGAGGCTTGCGTTGAAAGAGCTGTTTAGTACGCTAACTGTGCACGGATAGTAAAGGTATTATTATCATTTGGAGCACCGCCTCCATCGGTAGTAACAGCTGGATAATGGACATCAAATGCCCGGGTCCAATCCGTCATCAACCGGATATTGTCATTAAAGTACCAGTTTACAGCAACAGTGATGTTCTGCAAGCTGCCGCCTTTGAAGTTGTTACTGTTTACATCAACGCCGGAGTAACGTGTCGCAAGTTCAAAAGCACCCCAGGTGCCATTTTTAAAACTGAACTCCTTGGCCGGTGACAATTTATAAAACTTGCCTTGCTTGTACTTGCGTGATTCACCGGTTATGGACCAGGCAGCATCTACATACCAGCCGTCAAAGCTCAAATTGTCGTTGTTGCCTTCACGACTAAGCCATTGATGGGTATATTCCGAATTTACGGAAAAGGGTCCATAGAGCCCGGAAGCTTCCAAACCCAACATTGAAATATTGTTAATTAGACTAACATCTGATTCTATTAAAAAGAGGTTAGACATATGGTCGGTTTCGTATTCATATACGAGGGTTTTATCCATTACCTTGTCACTGCCGTTTGGCTGCCGGTAATTGCCGGCGATGCCTAAATGCACAACTTTAGTTTTCTCTTCAATCGGCGCGTAAGTGGCGCGCCCGTTTATACTCCAGCCTTCATTGGCATTGCCAAGGGTTTTATTGGGGTTAATTGTGTCGCCATAAAAACCCAGCGCAGCGGTATAACCTGTTTTGGCGATACTTTGAAAATTCAGACCGATCGCACGATCAACAAGCGGCGCGTTCAATACATTCATTAATGAACGTTCGGTAAACATCAAGTCGTTGGAGCTTTCCAGCAATTCCTGGCTGAAGTTTTGTTTTTGTTGACCGCCGGTTATATTCACGTAATCCAGGCCGTTATATTGAACAAACAAATCCTTCACGGCGACAGCGTTATCAGCGAAGTCAATTTGGGTCTTAAAGTTCCAGTCTTTATAGAAAGTACCCGTAAAGTCAATCCGAGCGCGACGGACTTCCGTGCCGTCATTGGCATTCTCTTGAATCGGAAACGGCGTGTTTGCTGTGCCTGCCGCAACATAATTACCGTTGACGGTATAATTTGCATCCGTCTGAATCCGGCCACCCAGATTGAATTTGAAATCTTTATCGGCCGTTTCAGCTGTCAGACCCTTTTTGTCTACAGTAACTTTAACCTTTTCCACTTCGTCCATGTGTTCTTGAAGAGCCTTGATTTCGTTGGTTTTCATTTCCAAATCCTGACGAACAGTCTCTATCTCGGCTGCATCCGCTGGAGCTACAACAGGTTTGTCTTCGACTCTTTCGAAAGCGCCCATAAGCACTCGGCCACGACCGGGTTCTGCATAAATTTGCTTGGTTTTGGTATCAACATATAAATCAATGGCAAATGCACTGAATGATGCGCTTGCACCTAAAGTGGTCGCAATTGCCAAAGTTAGTTTAGAGAATTTCATGTATTGCTCTCGGTAATTGTCAAAAAAACAGAGGCAAGGATAAGGGGGGGAAATGACAGCTATATGACAGCTTTATTACAGTTTGGTTACAGAGCAACAAATGAATATTTTGTTGCTCTTCTGCAAAACATCAAGATAGCAAGCAGATTTTTTATTGTTTTTACTTAAAAAACTAGAGCTTTATCTCATTCGCTTTTTAGCAACAATATTTCAGCAGGGGCTATAGCATTGACAAACACTGCGATTACAAAGCATTGTCTGTTTCAATGGCGGAAATCCTCTGGATCGAGCCCTATTCATATAGTATTCCTTCGCGGGATAAATCAGCGGCCTGAATCTGTCAGAATTTTTTAAAACGCAGCATTAACATAATACGCAAGATAAAAAACAAAAGAACTACCGGTATCATATAGGCGAACGCCACACCAACAATACCGTATTCAGCACCCAGTAAAAAAGCAGATACCACCATGCCGGCCGTTGCCAACAGGGTCAGGCTTAGAACCGTACGATGAAACCCCATGAACTGCAGGTAATAAGGAATATCGGCATACAAGGCGCTGATGGCAGCGCCTGCCGCGATAATGAGCAAAGTGTTATAACCTGCGCCGAACTGATCGCCAAATAAACCGAGTATTTTATGACCATAAAATTTCAGGATTGCAAGTAACATCAGGATCAGTCCGCCTAAAACCAGGGTTCTCTGATTCATTAAATGCTGTATGGATTGTTTGTCACGGCGGTCAATCATGACCACCATCATTGGCAAATAGTATCGATTGGTAGAAGTGCCGATCAGTGAAATAAAGCCGCCTGTTTGTGCGGCAATAGCATAAGTTCCAACTTCGATACCTGAGGGAAAAAGTAATTCCAGAATGACAACCCCGCTGCTGGTCATTACTGTAAGCATCAGACTGCTCAGTACCAGAGGTAAAGACCGGCTAAGCCATTTTTTCCCCAGCTTCAGCGGAATTGATTTTTCAACCTCCACCGGCATGAGCTTTTTTGTTAAGAACCAGATAACGGCAAATGTCAGGACCCAGGCAAAGCCAAAACAAAGCACAGCCGTTAGCGCAGTTAAGGGCAGTGAAGTGAATAAAAGTCCAAAAATCAACAACACATAAACCAGCGGAAGAAATAGTCTGTAAATAGCCATGCTTAATATTTGAGCGCCATGCGCAGCCATGACTTCAACCAGAAAAAGTGTCATGGCCATTATGGGTAAAAATCCGGCATAAATAACAATGGCAATATGATAATCCGCATGATATATCGCCAATACAGCTTCAAGTACAAAACCCAGTAATGCCACCAAAATTATACTGATACCGCTGATGGTACGAAGGGAAAACAACCAGAAGCCACGAAATTTTGGCCAGTCTTGCCGGTCACGAAACAGTGCGACAGCACGCAGGGCGTATTTTTCCAGGCCCAATGTTGCCAGCGTTGACAGCATCGTGACAATGGATAGCGCAACACTGTAATCATCAAAATCATCAACAGTGAGCGAACGGGCCAACAAAATATTGGCGCCATACATCAGTGTGTAGTTAGTCAGTGCCGGCACAAACATCAACAATGAGCGAAACTTGTTGGGATGCAGATCTAAGGGTTGGTTTTGGAGCATTATTTTGATTTTTTTATCTTAGAAGCTAGTAGAACCTTTCCAAATCCAGTTCGTTCCAACTACGGTTTTTTTGAATTTTCAACTGATGTTAAGCACCCATTATTAAAAATCAATGAAATACAATTTTCCGAATTCGTTACAGCCATTAATTCTTCTAAGTGCCAGCGTAACATCAGTTATCAATAATAGCTTGTTAAATAGAGTGCAAAATTTGCCTCTTTTTGAAAAAAGAGCGCCGGAACTGGACAGTAGCATCATCTATCTTATCGTTTTTTATTATACTGACTCATGGACGCCGGAGCTGGCAAATATTCAACGCCTTGTTACAATGCTGCCCTGGCGGAGCCTTCCCATTATTAAAACAGTCGTGCGGACATGACAATTCAAGTCAAAAGCTTTCACTATATCTTCGCTTTCCTGCTGGCATGGGTTAGCGTTTCGGTGGCGCTGGCCGAGGAATATTCATGCGCAGAAAACGGCGAGACGCATATCTGGATTTCGCCTCTCAACCCCAAAGCCGATGGGCTAATCAGGATCATGGCCGTATCCACGGACGGCCCGGTGTCAGAACTGGCCTTGATTGACAGCCAGGGTGCGCGCATGCCCTTGCAATCCCGCCGCCGAGGCGGCCCGCCCTGGAGTCTGATCGCCACTTTGAAAGGGGTCAACGACGGGGATTACCGGGTGGTAGCGGGCCGGGATGGTGCACTTACCGCCTGCCATACGTTCACCATCGGCGGCTCAGGCACACAGAAAAGCCCTAAAGCTTGGGGGCTTGCCACCGAAGCCTTTTATTCCGCCTGGATCGAAGAGTTGTTTGGGGCGCCACCCGAGGAAAACCTCAGCTTCCCTTCCCTGCAGCAGGCGCTGCGAAACACCAAGCGCAACTTCCTGCACAACCATCTCGGTCTCAACGAAGACAAAAACCTGCCATTAACCCCGGATTGCGCCGACCTGCCCTACACTTTGCGGACTTATTTTGCCTGGAAGGCCGGCCTGCCGATCGCCTTCCGCGCCTGCGGTCGTGGCTCGGCCAAAGCGCCGCCGCAATGTGCCGCAGCCACCATCAAGACCGATTTCACTCACGGCATCAGCGCGCAAGCCAACTTCAGAAATGTCAGCGGGGAGTTGGCGAATGCCGTTCACTCGGGTTCGGCACGGACCGGGCTTGAGGACGATGCCACGGATCTGTATCCCATCTCCCTCACCCGGGAGACACTGTGGCCGGGAACGGTCTATGCCGACCCCTACGGCCATGTGCTGGTGCTGGTCCAATGGCTGCCGCAGACAACGGACCGTCCTGGCGTCTTGCTGGCCGTCGATGCCCAACCGGATAACTCGGTCACCCGCAAGCGCTTTTGGGAAGGCACCTTCCTGTTCGCCAATACAAAAAGCGCCGGGCCGGGCTTCAAGTCTTTCCGGCCTTTGGTCAGCAAGGCATCGGGTGAATGGCGGGCACTCTCCAATGATGAATTGGCCGATAACCCCGGCTTTGCTCCCTTTTCCCTGGAGCAGGATCAACTTTCTCCCGACGATTTCTATGCCAGACTGGCAAAGCTCATCAACCCCAAAGGTCTGGCCCCCGAGCAAGCTTACGAAGCCACCTTGGCTGCCCTTGTGGAGCAAATCGAGACCCGCGTGACTTCGATTGACAACGGCGAAGCCTATTTCCGCAAGAACCCCGGCAGCGTCATCCCCATGCCCAGCGGCGCGGCAATTTTTCAGACCATCGGCCCTTGGGAGGATTATTCCACGCCCTCCCGCGACATGCGCCTTATCATCGCCATCAATGTACTGAACGATTTGCCCGAGAAGATCGTGCGCCACCCCGAATTATTCGTGCTGAACGGCAGGAGCCCTGAAGAGGCCAAGGCCGCGATCGAGCAGTATAACGCAAGGCGCATCCAGGAGCGCAGCATCCGCTATACGCGCACGGACGGCAGCTCGTGGGAGCTTTCTGTGGCCGAGATATTGGCACGAAAGCATGCCTATGAAATGACTTATAATCCCAACGACTGCGTCGAAATGCGCTGGGGGGCGAAACCAGACACGGAAGAATATTCCACCTGTCGCCGCCACGCGCCAGCGGATCAGCGCGCCAAAATGAAGCAATACCGAATCTGGTTCCGCGAGGCGCGAAGGCCGACACAATGAAGGAAAGTCCATACGACTTAAGGAGATAAGGAACTTATGTGCTTATTGTTAACCACCGTCTGGAATTTATTTCTTACCATAGCCAAACTTCGCTTTGTCATTATTTATAGCCTTCGCCGGTTCCCAATAAGGCTGCAATGATATTTTTCTGAATCTCCGAAGAACCTGAAAAAAGTCGGCTGGAGAGAGCATCGCTGACCAGTCTGGCCATTGGGCTGGCTGTTATCAGACCGCTGCTGCCGAGGATGTGGACGGCATCCAGACTGGACTGCAGAAATGCTTCAGCGGCGAATAATTTGGTCTGGGCGCTGGCCATGGTAATGCGCTTGTTATTGTCTTTCAAACGCGCGCATTCATTGACCCAAAGCCTGATGGTGTCCAGTCTTAATTTCATATCAGCAATCTTATGACTGATAGCCTGATTTTTTCCCAAATGAGTGCCGTTGACTTTGCGTTCCCGGCTGAATTTGATCACGCTGTCCAGTTGCCATTCCATGACACCGCAAATACCGGCAAAAATAAACGCCCGCTCCAGTTCAAGTACCTGCTGAATCATCATGTTGCCAGCACCGGTTTTGCCCAGTTTTCTGGAATGCGGAATCAGAGCGTTTTCCAGTATGACATCACCCATGGTCGCACTCTGACAGCCGCTTACCTGGGGCGAATCAAGAAAGCTGGCGCCTTTATCGTCACACTGTACGATAAAAGCGGACAAATTATTGTCCAGGCGGGCATAAACGACCAGCAAATCGGCAATGGGGGCATTGGTGATGAAGCGTTTGTGACCGTTCAGTAAAATACCTTCATCGGTCTGAACAGCAGTCATTGCCAGAGCATTAAGATCGGAGCCCGCCTGTTGTTCGGAAATTGCATGACCGCCGACCAGCAGGCCGTTTAGTAACTTGTGGACATAGATTTCCTGTTGCTGGACAGTCCCGTAATTCAGCAGCGGAAACAAGGCGCCCCACAAGTGGGCGTTGATGGAAAGCATTAAACCGCTATCCTTGCAGGCCTTGCCAAGAGTTTCATGTGCATTCACCAGATCGATAAAACAGTTGCCGTTGCCGCCGCGATTTGCCGGGATGGCATGCTTTAAAAACCCCTGACTCGCGCAATATTGGAAACGTTGCCGCGAGGCTCTGGCGTCTCCTGCGCACGGCAGCTTGTCCATTTCCATTCAGTTTTTCTCCAATTGTTGTAATAATGTCTGATAATCAGTTTTGCCGTTGGATAAACAAGGTAGCGAATCCAGCACGACAAATTTACAGGGTTGCATGTAAGCAGGTAATTTTTCCTTGAGCAGTCTGACAATCACTTCCAGCTTGGCCCCTGGCTTCAGCACAACGGCAGCGGCTGGGCGTTGACCGCTGGTACTGTCCGTGATGCCAATAACGGCGCAGCCAGTCACTTCCGGGCATTGTAATAAAACCGCTTCGATTTCTGCCGGTTCAACCCGGTAGCCGGAACATTTCAGCATCCGGTCGAGACGGCCGAGAAAGCAATATTCCCCCCGTTCGTTAAGCGATACCTTATCGCCGGTGTGATAATAGTTACCGGTCGATAACGCTGTTATCAGTTCGCCTTGTTGCCAATAGCCTGACAGATTATTGGCGCTTTGCACCACTAATTCGCTTGTTTCGTCATCGATTTGCAGGACAGCGCCACAAGCCGGATAGCCGATCGGTATCGGTCGATCAGCCTGAAGGCGGTCGCGGTCTACCGGCCAATAGCAGCAGACATTGGTTTCGGTAGGGCCATAAAGGTTGTAAAAGTCGACTGCCGGCAGTAAATCGCACAGTTTTTTCAACAGAGCCGTCGGAAACACCTCGCCGGCAAACAGGATGGTCTTCAGATCAGGCAACATGATGGTGGTCAAAGAACCTTTCAGTGCAATAAAACCGAGCAAGGACGGCACTGTGTAAAAAATACTGATGCGCTGTTCGCGTAACCAGGTTGTAAGACGAGTTGGCGACAGGGTCAGGCCTGCCGGTACAAAATGGACGGCAGCACCGCTACTTAAGCTGCTGAACAGATCGAAAACAGACAGATCAAAATGAAAAGGAGCTAAGGAAGCAATTCGATCACAGGGGCTGATTTTAAACGTGCCTGATGCCCAGTCTACGAAATTGCTCAGGGCTCTGTGACTTAAAGCAACGCCTTTGGGTGCGCCGGTGGAGCCGGAAGTATAGAGTATTGCCGCCAATGCTTCGGAACTGACTTCTGCCGGCCAGTTGGTGCTTTGTTGCGCAAAAGTTACCTGATCAATATCCAGCCAGCGTGCCGGCATTTCCAGCCAATCCGGGCAGCGGCCTTTACCGATGATGCATTGGGGGACGGCATCGTAGATGATGTAATTTAAGCGGTTGGCCGGATTTTTGATATCCAGTGGAATATAGCAAGCACCTGCACCCAATACCGCGAGTATGGCAATGGCGGCATCGATACCACGATCCAGGGTAATGACGACGCGTTGGCAAGAATCTTCCTGTGCCGTCAGACAGGCGCTTAGCTGGCAGACTTGCTGTTTAAGTTGCTGATAGCCAAGCTGCCGGTCACCTTCAACAAAGACAATGTTGTCCGGCGCATTTTGGCATTGCCGGTTAAAGGCGGAAAGCAAAGACATTAGTAATTATTCAGCCACGGATTGACACAGATTAAACAGATTGCTTTTTCCTCGACAATCTTATCCGCTCTGAAAGAGCCGATGAGACTTCCACGAAAGTAAACCGCAATCTCTTTTTGAACCTGCAATCCTTGCTGTTGTAAAACCAGGGTCATTATCGGAGCGATCATTCGCCTTCCCCCAGCAATTCTGTCAACATTAACTGATGCAGTTTCTCGATTTGCTCGGGATTGCTGGTAGGCTCGGCAAAGTTATAGCTCAAGGTAAGTTGATTTTGATAAATGCAGCTCAGAAAAGCCAGTGCTGGCGGTGCCGTGACCTGGCAGGCATAAAAAACCCCTTTTATTTCAGCACCTGGAAAGCTGTCTGCCGGAAGATCCATCCGACCGACATCAGAAAACCAGAAGGAGCTGCGTTCTTTGCCTGAGCCGTAGGACAGGCGCAGGATCTTGCCGTACTTGGCCAATGACAACCAGCTTCCGGCCCACATCAGGGGCAGAAAGGCATAATCCAGTTGCTGGCGAATCACCTGGGTATTCTGCTGCTTCAGGTGGGCAAATAATTTTTGCCGGTCTTGAACGACGTCGCGTGGCGCTTGCGCAAACAGAGCACAAACATGATTGCCGGTCATTGGCGTCAATGCCCGTTGCTTGCGCAAATTGAAGGCGTAGGGTGCGCAATAGGCTTCGCCGGCATTGTCAGGATGCATTTTTTCCAGCGCTCGCATCAGGCAGCCTATGTAATAAAGGCTGGTACCGGTCAGACCGACCTGTTGCCTGGCCAGTTTGATGACCTGTCCGGTTTGTGCTTCGCTCAGCCTTTTAATGGTGTAGTTCATGCGTTGCGGGGGTAGATCACTGTTGAAAGGCTGAATGCTTTCCAGGCTGTCCAACTGCTCGATATAGCGCTTGCCTTTCAAGAGCAGGCCGATCTTTTGCCACCAGCGATATTTACCCAATTGTACATTTACTAACGACCCTGTTTCAGGCAGGCCGAATTGCCGACGCTGCACTTCATCGGCTGTGCACAGATATTTCAGAATCAGATCTGCACCTCGAGCATCCCCGAACGGATGCATCCAGCGGGTAAACAAAATATGTTGTGCCTGACCGGTTAACAGATGAAATTCGATGGGGGCGGCGGTTTCCCTTGCCTGTTGATGATTTATGATGCGGTCGATGGTTTGTTTTTGAAAAGCCGCCTCATTGTGACCTTCGGGGCAATGATGCTGAAAAAACAGCGGGAGCGGATCAATGCGCTTGCACCAGTAGAAGCGTTTGCCGATTTGTTGCAGACTGGCTTGTGTAACGGGAAAGCGCTGACTGAATTCGGTAATCCGCTGTTGCAGTGTGGCTATATCCGGGATATTACTGAGCTCCAGAGCAAAGCAGCCGTAATTGCCGGCCAGGCCGTCCTTGCGGATTTCTTCATCCATGGCAAGAGTGAAGCTATCGGCCGGATTAAGTCTTTCCAGAATATCTTCCTTTTTTATACTCATCCGTTTTGATGCCGCAAAATCCATTGTTCCAGCGCGTTAAAAGATTGCACATTGTCTGGTTCAATTTCGGTATCGGGCAGGGTAATACCGTATTCATTCTCGATAAACATAATGAGTCGCATAATACCCATGCTGTCCAGACCGGCTTCCAGAAGATCGTCATCATCGCTGAATTGCTCAGGTTCGGCGACAAAAACGAGCTCCTGGAAGATAAAATCGCGTAGTTTCTTTTTCATTGCTTTTGTGAGGTATACTAAACCATTAATGATAGCCGATTGAGACTCCAGTAGTCATTAACAACCGGGAAAGCGAATATTGTGCAGGCATAGTCTGCGATGAAAATTTTTTAAGATCAATTTACAGAATGAACATGAAGAAGCATGCAGATTGGAAACATGGCTGACAGGAGAAGCGTCATTATTATTGGCGCAGGTCCAGCTGGTAGCATTGCCGGGGCTTTACTCAGCAATAAAGGTTATCAGGTGACCATTGTGGAACGGGATGCTTTTCCCCGCTTTAGCATCGGTGAAAGTTTATTGCCGCAGTGCATGGAATTTATTGAACAGGCCGGAATGCTCGGTGCAGTCCATGCGGCAGGTTTTCAATTAAAAACCGGAGCGGCTTTTCTGCATAAGGATAAACATTCCGAATTTTGTTTTGCCGATAAATTTACCGACGGCTTTGATTCCACCTATCAGGTGCAGCGTGACCGCTTTGACGCGCTACTGGCTGATGAAGCCCAGCGCATGGGGGTTGAAATACGCTGGCTGCAAGAAGTGATTGCGGCTGATTTTAGCGGCAATAAACCGGTTCTGACCGTCAAAAACCAGACTGGACTTAATTATCAGCTAAACGCCGATTTTGTTCTGGATGCCAGTGGCTTTGGCCGGGTTTTGCCGCGTTTGCTGAATCTGGAAAAACCTTCCGGTTTTCCGGTGCGGCAGGCATTTTTCACTCATCTGGAAGACCGGATTGATGACGCCAGCTATGATCGCAATAAAATCCGCATTATTGTTCACCCCGAACTGACCGATGTCTGGTATTGGTTGATTCCGTTCAGTAACGGCCGCTGCAGTATTGGTGTGGTGGGCGAAGCGGGAGTGTTCAATATTCAGGGAGCAGACCGGCAAGCTGTGTTGCAACAATTCGTTGCCGAGGAACCGGGCTTGTCCGCTCTTTTGAATAATGCGTTATTTGATACCCCGGTCAACAGCATCAGCGGTTACAGCGCCAACGTTAAAAGCTTGTATGGCAAGGGTTATGCCTTGCTGGGCAATGCCGGCGAATTTCTCGATCCGGTCTTTTCCTCCGGCGTCACTATCGCCATGAAATCGGCCAGTCTGGCGGTTGACGTGCTTGACCGGCAATTTAACGGACTGCCGGCAGACTGGCAAAGCGATTTTGCTGAACCGTTGCAAAAAGGCGTGGAAACTTTCCGCACTTTTGTTACTTCATGGTATGAAGGCGATTTTCAGGATGTAGTCTTCTATCCGCACCTGAAGAAAGTTGAACAAAAGAATGACATTAAACAGATGATCTGTTCGATTCTGGCCGGTTATGTTTGGGACGAGAATAATCCCTATGTTAAAAATCATCGTCTTCGCCTTAAAACGCTGGTAGAGTTATGTCGCGGCTCTGATTGATTTTGAAACTATATCTTAATGACCTCGGCATCCTGTCAGCTGCCGGTAACAATGGCGGTGAAATGTTGAATCGTTTGCAAGCCGGTGACCGCTCAGGTCTGGTTAGTACCGATGAATATTCGCCCGGCCAGCCGTTTTATTTAGGTGCTGTCCAGGCAGAATTGCCCGAAATCGAGGAAAAATACTGCATTTATGATTGCAGAAACAATCGTTTACTGTTAGCTGCGTTAAATCAGATTAAGCCGGCAGTCGACAGCACGATTCAAAGCTATGGTGCTGACAGGATCGGCGTAGTAATCGGCACCAGCACATCCGGAGTTAGAAATACGGAGCTGGCGCTGGCAGAAGTCGCCAGAGGCAGACCTAAACCGCAAAAGTTTCATTATAAACAGCAGCAGTTTGCTGGTGGAGCCGATTTTCTGGCTCAAGTTCTGGGGCTGAAGGGCCCGGCTTATACCATATCAACAGCCTGCTCATCCAGCGGCAGAGCGTTCGCCTCGGCACGCAGATTGATTGCTCTTGACCTCTGCGATGCTGTTATTGTCGGTGGTGCCGATAGTTTATGCCGTTTTACAGTGCGTGGGTTTGAAGCACTGGAGTCCTTATCGGCTGGATTGTGCAAGCCTTTTGGCCCAAACCGGGAAGGTATCAATTTAGCGGAGGCGGTGAGCCTTTTTGTATTAAGCAAGGAAGAGGGAC
>CAYVFT010000107.1:0-4006 GCA_964450225.1 uncultured Crenothrix sp.
AATCCCAGTTCCTGCAACCATTCAATTCCCTGGCTTTCTTTGAGCATGGCAATCGTTGACGCGCTGCCAGCTACCACACAAAAATCGCCGACTACACTGACCGCCGCAAGATGCCGCACCGGCCATCCCGTTTTTGGATTTAGCACATGACCATAACGAACGCCATTTACCAAAATACAACGCTCATAATCGCCGCTGCTGGCCAAAGCGCCTTCATACAATAATAATGTATCCAGCAATGCATCTTTGCTGCGCGGATGTCGGATGCCTATCCGCCAAGGGCTGCCGTCAGCACGAGGCCCAATTATTTTGATGTCCCCGCCAAGATTAACAATACCGTGCTTTATCCCTTGCGAATAACAGAAATTAGCTGCACGATCTACGGCATATTCTTTAACCACGCCGCCAAAATCAATTTCCATACCGGGCATGTCAAAGCTAAGAACTGGCCGTTGCCAGGACACCTTATGCCAGCCAACCTTGACCAGCAGTTCATCAATCAGCGACTGCTCGGGCAGCTTGCCTTGATCGAATTTCCAGGCACGACGCAATAATCCGGAAGTGATATCAAACAAACCATCACTCTGTTCATAACAGGTAGCTGCATAATCCAGCAAGCTGGCGGTTTCCTCATCAACGTTAATAGCACCGCCAACTGAAGCCACCTGATTGATTTTCGATAAAAAACTGTTGGGATTGTAACGTGAATACAGAGCCTCTAATCTTTGCACATCAGCAATGGCGGTATCAGCAGCGTGACTGGCTTTTGCCTGGGTGCGAGCGAAAAGTTGTATTTCGCAAAGGGTTCCCATTGCCTTGAACTCTCTACGATAATACTTCAACCGGCTATTTTTCATTTAGCAATTTTTCCACCCATGCTCGTAGTTCATTGGCTTCTCCGGCTCGGAAACCCAAATGCACATGATGAACCATTCCTTTACGGTCAATAATATAGGAGGATGGCATGGCTTTTACGTCAAAATCCTTGGCGCATTGTTTACTGATATCTGCTGCTACAGTAAAACTGGCAGGATATTTAGCCAGAAAGGCTTTGGCATCGTCCATATTTTCATCCAGATTAACGCCCACTATCTGCAAGCCCTGACCTTTAAGCTGCTGGTGCATCTCGTTCATAAACGGAAAGGATTGCGCGCAGGGCCCGCACCAGGAAGCCCAGAAATCGATGTAAAGCACCTGACCTTTATAACGCTGCAAATCTTCAGTTTGGGTTTCACCGATAGGTGATACCAGACAGGCAGGCATGGGGTTACCGGCCTCTAACCCAAAAACCAGTTGACTCACACAAAAAGCCGCCATTGCCAACAGTGATTTTAAGAATTGTTGCTTGATCATCGGTCATTCCTAATTAAACAAATGGTTTATTGAATCTTGTAAATTTAAGTCATCGTATTTAAGGCGGAACAAGCTCAAGGCTTAACCGTTCGCCATGGGCTTGTCGAAGGGTGGACGGTTAAACCATTCATGGTTGGCCTTTATTTCTTTGCGTTAGCGCTTCAAGCTTTGTGGTAGCCAGACTCCGCACTGTTTCATCGCTGTCATTAATAGCTTGTTGTAACATAGCCGCATCGTCGGTAATGCCGTCTACTGCCATAATTCTGACATCGACCGAACTATCATGCAGCGCCTCTTGTATGGCCGCCGTAGCGCCGCTGCCTTCGCGGTGTGCTAAAGTCGAAATTGCCTGCGCTCTGACATTGGCATCCTTATCGGTAAGCGCTTCCAGCAAAGCCGCTTTTACCTGAGGGTCACCTTTGCGTCCGCCTGCCAGTAAGTCGCCGATGGCTTCTGCCCGCTCACTGGGGTTTTTGGATTGAGCCATTTTGATCAGCTCTTCGGTCTGATCGGGTTCCTCTTCGACGCTCTGCTCCTTCTGCTTTAACAGGAGCGATGCTTCTCCTGCCTGCTTCGCTGTTGCAGGACAATCTGCTCTGGAGGCCGGGTTACCGTCAAGCCTGGAGCCGAGTACCCAGGCTTCAGCTATTTGCTCGTTGCCGCCAACCTGGGGGGGGGTATGCGAATACCGGACAATTAAATCTGCTTTCCGGTCAAGCAGACATTCCAAAACCTGTTTCAAGGTAGTCCCCACACAAGTGGCTGTGACCATGCCTTCTGGAAGAACAGAGTAATGGATAGTCACCCGGGTTTGACGGGCGATACTATCCAGAACCTGTGCAAACGGCATTTGCCTGACTTCCAGTTGCAATTCACTGCCTTTATCATCGCTTATAACCAGATCAGTCAATGCCTCGCTAGGGAGGGGGGCAACAGATGTCTTGGCAAACGCTAAACCCGTAAATCCCGTGAGTAAAATAGTTACACGCAGAAAGATAACACACTGATTTGCATGCCTATGAAATAGCTGCAAAAAATCTAAACGCATAAAGTTTTACCGAATTTGATCATAAGTTTTAATTATACCTTGTCAGATTAATGTGAAACATTGCCATATACGTGAAGTCTGGGTATGGCAACCTAACACATTTACCTCAAGTTTTCTTTCCTAAAACGCTATGCTCCAGGTCGCAGTCAACGAGCCTTTAGGTTCCAGTTGGTAACCATTGACGTTTTGATCAACAGGCTGCAGCCATTCCACTTTGACGCGGTTGCCGGCCAGAATACCGGATGGAACTGTTGCGCTGAGACCCAGGCCGACATCCCAATACTGGCCACCGTAATTGGAAGGGTAATCCATGGGGCCAAATTGATTAATTCGGCCATTATACTGGCCATTGATCGGGCCTTGCAGAGTATAAACTCCGCGTATCGAGGCAGCCAGCCAGGAGGTGAAGTTATAACTACCCCAAGCGGTAGACTGGAATATATTGCCCAGGGCATAGCCAGACTCGTTATGGTCTTCCATACGTATGGTACCGTTGGCTTGTGCGCCCCAAGACCACTGGTCTATGTGTCCGGTATAAGTCAGGCTGGGTTTAAAATCCCAGGTGCCGCTGCCTAGCTGCATACCATAATCTACAAAGCCGCCTTCAACTTTATGGCTAGTCGTCAGCTTATTATTCACGTCGCCGGTAGGTGCACTAAGCCCAATAGCGACATGGGCGTGGTGGGCGCCTTTATCAAACAGTTTGACTAGAGCATACATCCCAAGATCGCCAATGCCACCGGTTTGATGGGGGTTTTGCAAATGGTGGGGAATATGAGCAGCTATGTTATCATTCTTCGGATTACCAACATTATTGTTAGCCACATTATTAGGCGGTGCACCTTGCAATGCGCGCATGGACATACTCATATCCACAAATTGCGGCATCAGCATCAAGGTCAACCAGTCCGTCGGCGCGTACATCAGGTCAAGCATGTGCATGTTCATAGACATGCTGTCCGGCGCTAGAAAACAGGGATTCGGGCCGCAACCTCCAGACACAATAGCCCGATCGCGGACCGCATGGGTGCCGTTGAGCATTGAGCCGCCCTGTCTGCCGTACATATAGCGGTAACCGACCATCATGTCGCCCGCTTTGGGCAGCATGTGATCGAACATGACCCCTGCGGGTGCGGGGGCGCCGTGATTGTGGTGCGCATGTGCCGAATGGTCATGACTCCCACCGCCGCCAGTTAAGGACAAAGCATCCAGATTCACTTTCAGGGCGGCATTGGCTGTCCAATAATCAAAATTTGCATACGCGCCTTCACCGCCGCCGCCGATTTTTAAGGAACCCTGGTGCGTGTAATATTCAAAACCGGTCTCAAGGGTCAAGCCCTTGGCGAATTGCTTGCTGATTGTTACCCCCCCGCTTAAGGCGCCAAAACCAGACAAGCGCTGGTCGCTGGAAAAATGGGCCGGTAACTTGCTGCGATCGAAGGACTTTGTTGCAGGAGACAAACTATTGACAATGTTTGGATCCGTTATCACATTGCCATTGGCATCAATCACCACGTCGTCGACCGGAATATCGCCCCCGCCCCCGCCGCCGTCGACTGGAATATCGCCGCCGCCATCGATCGGAATATCGCCCCCGCCGCCGTC
>CAYVFT010000107.1:4106-7211 GCA_964450225.1 uncultured Crenothrix sp.
TGACCATTACCGCTGCCGTCTGTATAGGCCTGCCCTTTGACAGGGTCAACGATATTAGATGTTGCACCTTGCTTACTGACGAGGTACGGAGTGTAAAAATTAGCCTCACTTTGAGAATAATATCGAATTCTTGGCGTAACCGTCCACCCATTGCCTATTGGCTGGACCCAGTCTGCTTCAAACGTGTGCGCATGGATACCCCAGTCATCGGTCGAAAAGCGGTAATCGAAATGTAATGCGGCATTCAAGGGCTCAATGTATTGCACATAACGGCCACCCAGATTCACTTGGTTGCGCACATCCGGTCGCTGCTCCAGGATTGCTTTAAGTTGCCCGATGTACCCAAATGGGGGCGGATTAGATTGCAGTTCAGGATCGATAAAGACAACATTGACAGCTTTATAAGGGTTAGCCATATAGCCGGTACTACGCGTATAACCCACATCCGCGCCAACGATGGCATTTTTGTTGAGAACCTGGGTCACGCCAAAATGACTGGCCCAATCCTGACGATTGCCGGTTAAAATTTCAGCTCCAGTTGCCTCGTTGGTTTCTACATGGCTAAGGTAGTAACTATCCTTCGTTATGTAGGCGAGAGTATCATGATTCAATGTTGCATTCGTTTGGCTATTGGTATAGCTTTGGTCCAGATTTAATGTTGTGCGCTTCTGGTTGAAATCCCAGCGCCCACCAATATTACCAAATTGCGATTCGTAGTCGTCTTCCACTGAAAGTCCGCCACCCACGCTTAATGCAGCCTCATCCCACTCATGAGTCAGTCTGAAATCTCCTTGTCCGCGCGTTTCAGGCGAGGCCATCGTCATTGTATGGGTTAACTGATTATTTTTTGTGTAGACGGGTTTGCCCGTGATGGGGTTAGTATTTAGAAGGAGCGGCTGATACTGCTTGTTTAAATAAACTTGCCCTGCTCCTTGAAGAAGTGGTGACGCACCAACCACCGTCATGCCGTCAGGGGTAGTAACCGGATTATTGGTTCCAAATACTGCCGGAGCCGTGGCTATCGGTGTTGCGCCGCCCCAAGTGTCTTGCAGGTAGTTAAAGGCGAATTTTATCCGGTCAGTCAGGGCTAATCTGCCGCTGCCGTGGAGGCTGTCAACCTCAATAGGGTTGAGTGCATTCTTGATGCTGGATACCGAATTGACACCGGTTTGCATGTTTGAAACAACACCGTAAATTGCCCGCTTCCCTTCTTGGTAATGGTTGTATTGAAAATCCATCTCGTCATCATCGGCGGCATGAACGATGGGTGACAACAAACCTGGCAGTACCAGCGCGGCTGTGGTTAACGCCTTTAAGGCGGTACAATCCGCTTTTTTATTAATAGCAGCCACAACCGCCTCCCTGGGCCGCATTGTTGCTCGCCGCCGCCTCGCGGCTCCCATAGTTATGCGCTCGCAGACTGCTTTGCAGAGGGTATGGATCCAGGGCCATTTGAGGCTTGGCCAGATTACCTCGCTCCCACGGCTGAACAGCGGTGCAAGCAGTCAGCCAAATAGCCAGCGTAAGTAACAGTATCTTCGCTGCCAGTTCATTCAATTTCATAGGTGTGCTTTTTAGTAGTTGCTAGCGTGTGGTTTTCTATGACCCTATCACACTAGCAACAGGGTAAACAGGCGACATTAAAGGTTCTGCAGATTTGAGAAGGCAAGCGTTGCGTATATTACTGAGCTAAGGTCGATCAGCCACTTCATAAACAGCGCTGGAGCAATAGCGCTGATCGGCGTTGTTAAATTTAATCTAAATAATCAAACTGTTACTGATTTTGCGTCATAACCGGGTCAGGTTGGTTACCTATGTGGTTACCTCCCGCATCCAGACAATGGAACTCAGCGCTGTATTGTTCTTGTCCCTTCGTTGACGATAAGTTTTTATTGAGCGTTATCAGGTAAGTACCCGCACCCTTGGTAAGAGTTACCGCAGAACTGTAAAAAGCATCGCCATCCCCGCCATCAACACTGAGAGTTGACGATTTCGAATTTTTTGTGGCCTGAATGCTGACCAAAGATGGCAGAACAGGCGCCGAGTCTGCTATACGTAAATAAAGCTTTGCTGTCCCTACGGGACAGGAGAGCTGGTAAACATCAGTTGCTGAGGCGCCTGATGTCGTTTTTCCCAAAACCCCGAATTGAGTATGTGCTGATGCAAGAGCTGAATACCCGGCACTAATCAATAACCCGGCAAGCATTATTTTCTGTGTATTTTTCATTGTTAATATCCTCAAATATCTTCAGTTAACAGACGAACTGAAACGTTGTCAAAATTGTTGCAATTATATCCCCAAACAATCAGCTTGGGCCAGAGAGAAACAGACTCGTTAATCTGGTTAACCGGATGCTGATCAAATAATTCTTATCCGAGACCTGTATAGCAGGCAATTGACCCCCGCCTTGGGGTCAAATTATGAATCAAGTTTAAAAAAGTTATAAACCCTTCATTCCAACCAGGAATGAGGGGGCGTTACAAGTTGCCAGAAACGAAAAATTCCAGAGCGCCCGCATTGCACGTAGCGCTCTGGAACGGAAAGCATAGACCTGTTAGTTAAAGTGAGTAAGTTTGCGCTCAACTCGCCAAAACCGGTCTGAAAGCCTAGAGATTAGTGTTGCCTGAGGTAAATGGTCTGGTATTGGGACCAGACAAGACGCGATCAACCAACTTGCCACTTGGCTCAACAGTCACTTCGCGCGGCGTGCCATTACAAATATCAGTAGCTTTGTTAACGACGGTCAAGGTTGTCCAGTAAGCAGGTGATGTAGCCGAAGGTTGTTGCAGCAGATCAGGGTCATTATAACGCTCACTGCCACCTTCAAGTTGACCAAACCACCAGTCAGCGCGGTTATTATCGCCATTTCCAGCGTCCAAGGTTTCGAAAAATGGCGCACCTTTTACATTAGTTTGTACGCCGCCGAATTTATTGTCGAGGAGGGCAACGGCTGGTATTGGACGATTAAAAGCATCTTTAGGTTGCTGGTAAGGCCCTTTTGCATCATTAGCTTCATTTTTGCCCAGCTCACAATAATTGATTACGGCAATGCGGACTTTTAGTGTTACGCAAGGATCAACGATCTCGGGCAATGTTACCTTGAA